>JBIKMF010000405.1:0-3590 GCA_044359425.1 Phycisphaerales bacterium | reverse complement strand
GTTGAACACCGACTTGCGCCAGAAACCCCAGGTGTCCTTGGTCCGATCACGCACCACCTTCCCTCTCTCGAGGATGATGGGCTTGAAGCCCATCTGCGCGAGCAGCAGCGCCGCGAACAGCCCGCACGGCCCGGCGCCGATCACAAGCGGGCGCGTGGACGCGCCCTCGGGGGCCCTCGCGACAAAGCGGTACTCAACATCGGGCGCCGGCTTGATCTTCAGATCGTTGGGGAAGCGCCTCAGCACCTCTGCCTCGTCTTCGACCGCAACATCGAGCGAGTAGATCAGCATGATGGCGGACTTGCGGCGGGCGTCGTGCGCGCGGCGAGCAATCGTGCACGAGATCAGCCGCCGCGGCGGGATGCGAAGGCGCGCGATCGCTGCCTCGGCGATCGCTTCGGGGGGATGATCCAGCGGCAGCGCGATCTCGGTCAGTCGGAGCATGGATTGCTTATAGCTCAACCAGATGCCCGAGACAACCCAACACGCCCTCAGGACAAGCAGGATTCCGCCTCACCACCCCGCATCCCCCGAACCACCGCGGATGAGACGCTCAACCTGCATCACCCCGCCCCCATGCAACCCGCTGGCCCGGCCCAGAGGTGACCGTCAACGACCAGATGAAACGGTGATCCCCACCAGCCTCGGCCGCGGAGCGCGACGCGAGAACGCTCGAGCCGTCCACGCACCACATGTCCCCGTCCTTGTCCAGCCGGATGCGCAGCGCCCTGAGCACGCGATCAAACGCGCCGTCCTTCCGCCAGCGATTGAAGCGGTCGTACACGCTCTGCCACTTGCCGTACCGCTCGGGCAGTTCACGCCACGGTGCCCCGGTTCGCAGCACCCACAGAATGCCGTGGAGCATCAGGCGATGGTCATTCCGCTTCCCGCCGCGATCCCGCTTGTGGAGAAGCGTTTTGGGCAGTTTCCCCTGCGCGTCGGAGAGATCGCCGCGTCCCTGCTTTCGTCCTGTCGTGCCCACCGCTGGCCTCCTTGACGGAAGCCACGGTGTGACGAGTCGGGCGTGAGCGTGTGGCCTAGCCTGCGCCGTACAGGTGATCCGTCAGACACCACCGAGTGCCCCCCGTTCCGATTCACCGCCGCCCCGATCTGGTTGACAAACGTTGCGTAGCCCGTGCAACTGAGGCGGGGGCTTCGCCCGTCGCCGAGGGCCGTCCCAAATGATGAGTTGCTCAGGGATTCTGGCCTGTGGCAGAGAGCCTATCGACGCAGAGGTCAATAAGTTCGCGGTGCACTCGTCGCAGTTCGGGGATGTCGCGCATCGTGATCCCGTTGCTGGTGAAAACTGAATCAACGTCGGAGACCCGCCATTTCCCCCCCTCGAGGACGAGCGCAACGGTGATCTCTCCCATCAGAAACCCAGAGGTGGTGTTGGACGAGTACCCGTATCGCAGTGTCCCACTCAAGCCATCCTCGCCCACGCGATCGCATGAATAGCGAAACGTATCTGCATAGCGAATCGGCCCACCCGCATCCATGAGGACCAAAAGCCGTGCACCGAAGGCCTCAAAACCCTTCTCAATGCGAGCGAGTAGGTCCTCTTTCGCCTTCTTCTCCCTCGCGGCATCCTCCAACCTCTCCTTTGCTTCAGCCAGTTTCTTCCTCTCAGAGGCAAGTTGCGCAAGCATCTCGACGACTGTCTTGCGAGTCTCAGCAAGTGCCGCTCGTTCACGGTGTGCGACATCGATTGCAGCGCGAAGCGTTGCCATGCTGCTCGAACGTTCCAGTTGTCGCGCCTTGCTGTCCTCTGTGATACCCAGCGTTGCCCTGATGCTGCTGATCGAGGAATCCAGCGTCTCGAGCAATGACAATGATGCACCTGCCGCGTCGGAAGCTTGCCGCCAGATTTCATCGGCGGTCTCGATGTTAACCAGTGCGTTGTCAGGCAAATCCGCCGTGGTCTTCGCCGCGTGCTCAGAAACCGCATTCATGTAGATGCCGGCTTGAGCGCTGGCTTGCTCAAAGACCCTCCGAAACTCCTCCTCCTTCGCGGCACAGTCCGCGCGTTGCTCCAGGCGAGGCAGCCGCTGAAGCAGAACTGGGTCGGCAACCCTCTTGTGCTTCAACGCGAGCGACTGGGCCGTTTGCAGCAGGAAACTGATCTCGGCGCTCTCGACGCTATCGGGGAGGATTTCCACTCGTTCAATGGCGGACCGCAACTCGTTGTTCGCTCGGACTCGAACTTCCATTTGGTGGCGGGTCACAAAGAACCAAATGAGCGTGGCCGTCACAACCAAGAAGCCGACGCTCGCCCCCGCAACGATCAACCGCTTTGGAATGCCCCCCCCGTCCTCGTCTTCAGCCGCACCGTTGAGTTCGAACTGCGGCACCGCGGACACAGGGACCGGGCGAGGGACATCGAGCCCTTGTGTATCGGCCAGCGGAAACACTTCGTCGCTGCCTGCCTCGATCGGGGCATCAAAGAGCCCAGGTACTTTTCCGGCGCGGATCCACTTGTTGGTGCCCGTCGCCGAGATGTAGTCGTCCGGCTGGAGTCTCCCCGCTCTCGCCAAATCTCGCACAGCCCGCTTGTCGAGCGGGCCGATCGTCGCCCCTTCCGCGACTCGTACCATGAAACTCTTGGGCTGTGGCGCGTCGGCCATCTGGATTCTCCCGCAGCATCACAACGAGATCTCGACCGGTCAGCCGCAGCGATTGTACGGCCCAAACCAGCCACGCGACGGGAGGGAGTGTGCCTCGTTGGCCTGCCACGTCGCTTCTCGTCGTGATGACGCGGCCACGATGCCGCCGCACGCCTCCGCGGGGCTCCTCTGCGTCTGTCACCGCTTGGGAAACACCGTTCCTGCGGTTCCGTGCCAGCACGCGGCGATCGCTTCCATTCTCGACATGCCCCGCCCCCTTGCAATCTCCTCTTCCCTAACACCGACGGTCCGTTGCCGCACATCAGGAGACATCTTCGTGCGCGCCGAAGATAATCTTCACCACCCGCTCCCACGCCAAAACCCCACACAAACCAACCTCTTCTCCCCATTTCCGCTTTTCGTTCTTCGCTTTCCGCTTTCCGAGGAGACGCGTGCGCGCGCACAGAAGCGTCCGCGGGGGGGTAATGGTGTATGGACAACTTTTTTCAGCCCGCACCAATCAACTCGGGTCCCGGCCATCTGGACCGCCTCCTCGCCACCTGGTTCGAGTCCAACATCTCGTTGGCCCAAGTCGCCCAGAACCTCTGCATCACCTTCACGTCGCTGCTCGAGTACGTCGGCCGCCCCGAAGTCCGCCAGGCGATTCAACAAGCCCGGCAGCTCATGCACGAGCGCTACTCGGACACCGGCCTCGAACTCCTCCACGAAGCCGCCCAAGACTTCAAAGCCCTCAAAGGCCTCCCCGAAAACCCCACGCCCGCAGACAAAGACCGCCAACGCGCCACCCTCAACGGCATGCGCCAAGTATCCGCCCTCCTCGCAGGCCTCACCCCCCGCCGAGCCACCTGGCCCCGCGCACCTCGCACCAACACCGCCAACGACAACTCCACCCCGCACCACGCAACGCCCTCCGAGTCCACAACGCACGACCGTGCACTCGACCACTCGACCACTTCGCCACTTCCC
>JBIKMF010000404.1:0-3598 GCA_044359425.1 Phycisphaerales bacterium | reverse complement strand
CGGCACCGTGCTGAACGACGCCTACGCCTGGACCGGCACGGCCTGGCAACCCCAGTCCTTCACGACCAGCCCGACCCCTCGCTGGACCCACGCGATGAGCTACGACGCCGCGGCAGGCCGCATGGTCATCACCGGCGGCGCCGGGACGGGCGCAACCCGCTTCTCCGATGCGTGGGAGTCTTCGGGTCGACCGATGACAACCACGGTGCCTCCGATCGCGCTCTCGCGCATGGCCGGCGACGCCGTGCAACTCGCGACACCAGTCGGAGGCACGGGCCCCTTCACGTACCGCTGGAAGAAGGACGGCGCGAACCTCTTCAACTCCGCCCTCTACAGCGGCGTGACGACCTCGACGCTCACCATCAACACGACGGACCCCTCACAGAGCGGCCTCTACACCCTCGCGATCACGTCCCCGTGCACCGCTCTCACCACCACAGGCACGCTGCTCGACATCCGCTGCGGCGCCGACTTCAACAACGACGGTGCGGTCGACGGCGACGACGTCATCGGCTTCTTCACCGACTGGGACGCCGGCGACCTCGCAGGCGACTACAACACCGACGGCTCCGTCGATGGGGACGATGTGATCGGGTTCTTTGGTCGATGGGATGTGGGGTGTTGAGCGTGGAGCAGCACAAGAGCGAGTCGCACGGGTGGCTTGGCGATGTACTCCAACGGCAGCCATCGGCGAGGTTCCATGTTTACTGACTAAGGAGCGAAGATGTTGAGCCACGTTCTTTCCTGTGCGGCAGTGGGCCTGTCCGTGTTTGCATGCTGTCGGCCGGCATTCTCGCAATGGACTGTGACCGAGCTGCATCCCGGGGTTGCGTCGTCAGTGGTGTACGACCTCAGCGGAACCCAGCAAGCTGGATACACCGTCGCTTTCAGTGCAACGCACGCAGCTGTGTGGAGCGGCACCGCTTCATCCTGGGTTGATCTGCATCCCGTTGGTGCTACTGAATCAGTCGCGTGGACAACCAACGGCAGTCAGCAGGGAGGCTACTCCGTCATCGCGGGCGTGACCCGCGCGACGCTGTGGAATGGAAACGCAGCGGCATTCACACACCTGCATCCGATGAACGCGACCTTCTCGCTCGTCTACGACATGACTCCTACGACGCAGGTCGGCTATGCGTCTGTCGGAGGCACGCGGCGGGCCAGCCTGTGGAACTCGTCTGCCTCATCATGGATTGACCTCCATCCAGGCGGCGCACAGGAGTCCTTCGCTCTTGCAGTGTCCGGAACGCAACAGGGGGGATATGTGGTCGGATGGGGTGGATTACGAGCCTCCCTATGGAACGGCTCGTCAGAGTCATGGGTAGACCTCCATCCAACAGCGGCGGGGATCTCGGTCGTCTACGACATGACTGACGATGTCCAGGTGGGAACGGTTTCGAACCGTGCCGCGCTCTGGAGGGGCACGCCGGAATCGTGGGTCGACCTCACCCCTCCCGGGGTACAGGACTCTGCGGCGCTCGGTGCCACCGGTCCCTTCCAGGTCGGCTGGACTGCGGCCTCCAGCCCCAGTGCCCGGCGTGCATGCATATGGAGCGGCTCGGCGCACAGCTGGGAAGATCTTCACAGCTTCTTGACGCCCAACTACTCGTCGAGCGAAGCCTGGGGCGTTTGGACCGATGGTTCGATCGTCCGCGTCGCGGGCTACGGGGTGAATGTGCACACTGGGCAAACGGAGTCCTTGATGTGGACGAAGGTTGTCTGCACACCGCCAATCGTGTCTCAGCCGCCCGCGTCCGTCGAACCCTGCTCCGGTGCCATCGCCGTCTTTGGGATTGAGGCCTCCGGCACCTCCCCCAACTTCCAGTGGCGCAAGAACGAAATCGACATCCCCAACGCAACCTCCCCCTCATACACCATCCCCTCCGTCTCCCCCGCCGACGCCGGCTCCTACGACTGCGTCATCACCAACGCCTGCGGCACCGCCACCAGCAACCCCGCCACGCTCACCGTCCGCACTCCACAAATCCTCACCCAACCCTCCTCCCAAACCGTCAACGTCGATCAGCCCGTGTTCTTCGCACTCGAGACCGATCCCCAAAGCCCCTGCGCCGCCGCGCTCCAGTACCGCTGGCAACGCCGGAACCCCCTCGTCGAAGATGACTCCGCCCCCAACGCATGGCTCGACCTCAGCGACGGCGGCGGCTTCTCCGGCACCCACACCCCCAACCTCGCCATCTTCCGCCCCACCCCAGGCCTCGCCACCGGCTACCGCTGCACCATCTCCAACGCCTGCGGCTGCGAAGCCAACCCCAACGGCATCATCCACTCCAACACCGTCAACTTCGCCGCGGCATGCCCCAGCGACTTCAACAACGACGGCTCCGTCGACGGCGACGACGTCATCGGCTTCTTCGAACGCTGGGATTCGGGATGTTGACCAAGCGTGGTGCAGCAAGTACCCCAGGCACTCGGCACGAACAAGGCGTCGACCGTGGGAAGAAAGCCCGATCAGAGGTGGAGTCCTGCCTCCACCTTGGCTGAAGGGAGTAAACCGTGTCCGAACCGAACTGGTACGACGAGGCGGAGATGTACGACATCGCGTTCGACTGGGACACCGCTCCCGAAGTCGAGTGCCTGCGCCGGTTGTTCACGCGGTGGGTGCCGCGACCGGTGCGGACCGTGTACGAGCCTTTCTGCGGCGCAGGCCGGCTGGCGCTCCCGTTGGCCAGGGCCGGGTTCCGCGTCGTGGGGGCCGACCTCAACCCCGCGATGCTCTCACTCGGCGCGAAGAAGGCCGCCGCGGCAGGCATCGACATGGAACTAGCACACGCGGACGTCTGCGAGTTCGCGCCCCCGTGCGAAGCCGTGGTCACGCTGATCGACAGCTTCCGCCACTTGCCCATCGCCACAGCAGCCCGCGCGCTGAAGTTGTGGGCTCGGGCGTGCGGCGCGGCGGCAGAACAACGTGGGCGACAAGGCGTGATCGTGATCGGACTGGGAATCGCAAAGGACGACACCGACCCGTCACCAGTCGAGGACTGGGAAGTCTCCCGAGGGGGCGTCGCGGTGCGCACCGTGGTTGAGATGATCCAAGGAGCGGACCCCGAGGTGGAAGTGATGCACGCGACCATGCACGTGCGGCACCCCGATGGGAGCACACGCCAGGTCTCCACGCGGAGCCCGATGGCAAGGTACACCTACGAGCGATTCGAGACGCTCGTCGGCACTTGCGGGCTCAGGATCGCGCAGTGCCTCGCGTGGAACCACATCGCGAGAGAAGAGGTCGAGACCCGGAGCGGAAGCGTGGTCGCGGTGCTCGTCGGGGCCTGAACCCGGATCAGTTCGCGGCGGCAGTGGCAAGCATCGCCCGAACCGCAACGCACTCGCTCGCTCACCTCCAGCCCGGGGTCGCGCACGCGGAAAGCCTCGGCTTCAGCGATGACCAAGCACCGCGCCCGAGGAGACATCTTCGTGCGACGGACAAGATTGTCTTCACGCCACCCCACCCCCTCTTCCTCTTCCCTAGTGCCCAGTGCCTAATGCCTAGTGCCTCACGAGACATCCTCGTGCGACCGCCAACTTTTTCTTCACCACCCTACGACCCTCAAAAACCCCACGAACACCAGCCTCCCCTCTT
>JBIKMF010000075.1:0-13215 GCA_044359425.1 Phycisphaerales bacterium | reverse complement strand
GTCCGAGCGTGTGGCACCGGTCGTGCCGCAGGGCTTTGCAGCGGTTCTTGATTCGGATCGTCCTCACATCGATACGAACCGACACCTCGTGTGGCTCGAAAACCGCGTGAGTGCGCTGGGCGGCCGCATGGTCGAAGAGCGGCTCACATCGCTCGACGCGCTCTTCGAACGGGGCTCCGAGATCGTTGTCAACTGCTCGGGTGTCGGAGCCCGTGCGCTGGCGTGCGATCCGCTGGTCCGCGCGATGCGAGGAATTGTGCTTCATGCGCCGCGCACTCCCGGGCTTGCACGCAGTCTTCACGACGATGCGCCGGACAACGTCGTGACGTACGTGTTCGTCTACGACGACCATCTGGTGCTCGGGAGCACCTACGAACACGACACATGGGATGAGAGCATCGATGAGAGCGAGTCGCAGGCGATCATCGAACGCTGTCGCAATCTGGCTCGCATCGACGGCTGCCCGAACTGGCGGGAGCTGGGTACGGAGATCATCGATCGCCGCGTGGGACTTCGACCCATTCGAGGCCAGGCGGGAGTGAGCGAGGACATCCGGCTTGAGATCGAGCACGCAGGCGATGGACGCGCGATCGTCCACAACTATGGGCATGGCCGTAGTGGGGTCAGCCTCGCGTGGGGCACCGCAGAGGAGGCGGCGGACATGGCTTTGGCCGTGATCAACAAAACTTCTCGCTCCGTTTGACCGCTCATAAAAGTGCGGCATGTTGGCCAGAAATTCCGCGGAATCCGAACTGTTTGGCGAGTGTGGGGCTTGGCCCGCCGCGCTCTCGGTTCGAGAGCATTTCAGAGCCAACCGGTCAGGACACCGGGTGTCTCGTCATGGGTGCGTCGGAATCCTCTCGAACTCTCGGTGTCTCGGGTTGACGGGTGGAGGGGTTAACAGGGGCGAGTACCGGTACGCCACGGTCGGCTGCCTATCTCCGTCCCGCCGTCATGTCCTCGATCTCATACCAGCGGTACCAGGCTGTGAGGTCGTCGAGGTCGGATTGATTGATCAGTCCGTCGCCGTTGGTGTCGGCGGGGGTTTGGTTCTGGCGATAGAGGTCGTCGATTGTGAGCACTCCGTCGGCGTCGACATCGGAGAAGTCGATCAGGAGGACTAGGCGTGCCGGTGCGCCTGACTCTCGCGCTCGCACGATGGCGAAGTCCCCCGGTTGGTCCTGAGAGGTCATCGCGAGGGTGAGCAGGCCGCCAAGTGACGAGCGGACAACGGACGAGACATCGAACGACCACGTGTTGGCCGTTCCGCCGAAGTCATCCTCATCGGGGAGCGATGCGAGCAGCAAGGCGGAGGAACTGTTCGGGGCGGTGGTCCACGTCACCGTGTTCTCCACCCAGTTCGAGGCGACCGGCCCACGGACGCCAACCGCGCCGCTGGTGGTCCCGCCACGGCGAACGTAGAGCTTGGCATGGAGCACCCGTCCGGTGATGCCAGCGAGGTCGAATCGGAGCAACGACACGTTCCGCCCCTGATCGATCCGCAAAGAGGGCTGCATCCCGAACGGAGTGTTCGGCTGCTGCGCATCGAGCGTGGCGTCCGCGACAACTTCCCGCATCACCACGCGCGAAGTGGGAAGTCGCCGATACCACGGGGCGCGCTGTGCATCGGTGAGTACCGACATGAACTGCTGGGCAACCTTCAATCGTCCGGAGTCGTTGGGGTGAATCCGATCGGTCTCAAAGTCCGTCAACTGCCAGGTGAGTCCGTCGGATCTCGGCGTGGTCCCGTTCGCCCAGATGTACGGGCCCCACGCCAGCACCGGGGACGGCGCGTCCTCGCCGATGTGCCGGAGCCTTGGATCTGAACCGGTGATCTGCGCCTCGACCAGCCACTTGACGGCGAAGCCGGTCTCGTAGCTGAGCGGCTCGTTCCGCTGGGGATTCGTGCTGTATCCGCCGTAGATGCGACTGGACAGGTACGCCAGCCGCAGGTTTGGGAACCGCTGCTTGGCGAGATTCACGAGCAGCACGTACTGCTCTTGGAGGGCGCTTGCGTGAGCGGGGAACGCCGTGGTCGGCGCAACGTTGAAAGCCTGCTTGATCCAGAGCACCTGCACCTGCTGTCGTGTGAGCCCCGCAGCAGCAAGCCTTGCGTCCAGCAGCGTCCAGTAGTCTTCGTTCGGGTTATTGATCAGTTCGATGGGATGCGATCCGAGCGCCGTGTTCACCATCACCACGCGGGCATTCCTCGCCTGGTCGGCATCAACAAGCACCTCGGTCGCACCGAACTCCATCGTCGCATTGGACATGCCCAGCGTGATGAACCCGACGAGCCCGTCGGGCGTCGGCCGACCGCCAGCATCGAGCGGACGGATCGCGCGGGCGGCGGTATCGATGGCGGTCTGGTGCGCAAGCGGGGGGACATTCTGGCCATCCGGGTAGAGCCCGCCCGAATACTGTCCGAGATACAGGCCGGGGCCCAGGTCGTTCAGGGGCACGCAGGTGGGGCACGTGCCCAGCACGGGGCCAAAGACGGCGTGATAGAACGCCCAGTTCGACTCCCCGTAGGCGTTGAAGAGCCCGAGCGCGTCGTGACCGACACCGGGGGGATTGAAGAACGTGTGCGGGATGCTCAGATCGTTCAGTCGTTCATGAAAGTCGACGTTGGCTGGGAGTGAGAAGTCCGAGCCACCGATGAGCTGGCGAATGGGCATGCCTGAAGCGACGAGAGCATCCCGATGCACCTCCGCGAGCATCCACGGGCTCTGCGCGAGGTAGATGGCTTGGTCATTGCCGTAGACATCGCGGTAGATCTGGGCTCGCTGCTGGGGTGTGACCGGACTGCCGGGAACATCGACCAAGAAGTCCAACTGCAGCGGCCCTGCGCCGAGCATGGAGATCCCGCCGAAGAGCTGGTTGTGCCGGAATCCCATCCGGGCGGCCCCATAGCCCCCCATGCTGAAGCCTTCGATGATTCGGCCTTGGCGACTGGCGATCGTGCGAAACCGCCCGTCGACCTCCGGGATCAGGTCCTGGATGACCATGTCCTCAACGCGGGCCGCACCGTTGGCCCAGTTGCACCACATTCCCAATGGAAGGCCGTTGGGGAAGACGACGATCATCGGCTGGATGCGCCCGTTGGCGATCGCGCTGTCGAACCACGCGCTCATCGGGGCGATGCCGGGGAGAACGCTGTTGCTGCCGTGGAGCCAATACAGCACCGGGAATCGTCGGGTCGGGTCAGAGTCGTAGACCGGCGGTGTGTAAACGTGGTAACTCACAGGCCCCCCGACGGCGGCACTGTTGAAGATGACCTGCTGCACGCGCGGCGCAGTGACCGCGGGCGTCACCCACTGCTGCCCCAGTGCCGTCGGGGCACACAGGGCCACCACGGCCACGATGGCGACCAGACCGGACCAGATGATCTCGCGGGCAGACTTCATGCGGGACTCCAGCGCGGGGACAACCTACAGGAGGCAAACGCTCCGGGCGATGCGATATTGCCACCTCACCGCAACGCGATCAGGTTCTCATCGGTCATTGCCGCCGAGCTTCCTTCCGACCCCGCCCCACGGCGGGGTCGTTTGGTCTACAGGCGGCCCGTTTTGTCCCTCGCGGCTGGCTGGCCAGTAACCCCGCAGAATCCGGGCGGTTTGGCGATTTGGCCCCCGGCCCGCCGCGCTCTCGGTTCGAGAGCATTTCAGAGCCAACCGGTCAGGACACCGGGTGTCTCGTCATGGGTGCGTCCAGATCCTCTCGAACTCTCGGTGTCTCGGGTTGACGGGCGGCGGGGTAAACAGGGCGTTCCGAGCAGGTTGATCAACGACCACGGCCCGAGCGGGTGCCCGGGCCGTGGAGGATTCAACTCAGGTTGTACGGTCAGAGTCGCGCGAACTCAGCGGCGGCGACGCGCGGCGAGCAGGCCGCCGAGGCCGAGGACCGCGGCTGCGCCGGGGGTCGGAATGGCCTGCCGGCCGTTGATGAAGAAACGCATGCCGTCGCTCGTGACGGATCCGGACAGGAACTGGGCCTGGCCGCGGAGCGTGAAGTCGCCGAGCGTGCCGGTCAGGGCAAAGTAGTTGTTGGTGTTCGGGACGCCGTCATAGAGCGCGTTCGCGCCCGGGACAGAGACGAAGCCGCCGCCATCGTTGAACTCGACGTTGGTGTACTGGAAGCTCCGACCGGCCACGCCCGACATGTTGGCGCCGATGTCGAGGCCGACCAGCGTGTTGCCGAGGGCGATGACCGGCGTCTGCGTCATCGACATCGCGAGACCTGTGTAGTCGTTGTTCGCGTAGACGTTGAACGTGACGGTTCCCGCCGTGTTGTTCCAGATCACTTCCCACGAGCGCTGCAGGCCACCGGATCCATCGTTCGGGCCCCACCAGCCGTTGCCGGGGTTCCCGCCCTGCAGATCGCTCTGGCCGGCGGCCGAGAGGCGGGCCTTCTGGTTGCCGAAGTTGAACGTTCCGATGGCGTTGAATGCCGAGGTCGAAGCCGGGGAAGCGGGGAAGGCCGCCGACGTCAACGTGAGTGACGCCTGTGCAGAACCCGCGATGGCCGCGAGGGCCAACGCACCGATAGCGATCGAAGTCTTCATACTCTCTCTCCTTGACCGTCTTCCGACGGCGTCTTACTCAAGCGGCTCGCGCACGGCAACAGCCACGCACGGGGAAACTCCGCTCTTCTATTATGCGCTCCCCCCCCCCCCCCCCGTCAACCCGAAATCTGTGGAAATTGTCCCTTGGCAAGATGGGCAACGGTGGACGGAGGGATCGGTTCGCCAGATAGAGGCCCATCCGGGTTATCGGATGCGACTGTGTGGACGGGCGTGCCGGTCGTTTGGGTTGCCCCAAGCCCCGGCCGAGGACCGCTGACTCAGCGACGCATTCACGTGGTCGGGTTCCGGCTGTTCTGACACGCTCGCGGCAACGGTGGCGTACAAAGTTCAACCGCTCTGCTGCCGGACAAGTTCGCGGGCGGTGGCCATCGGCAGGTACATGTGGAGGCGGTCGTCGGTCAGGCTCTCGAACCCGTACTTCGCGTAGAGCGCCCGCGATTGCTCGTCCTTGGCATCAACCTCGATCGCGGCCGACGCGATCGTCTCAGAGACCTTCACCGCGACCCTGAGCGCTTCGACGAGAAGCACGCCCCCGGTTCCCGGCCGCGGAGCTTCAGGTCCACGGCGAGCCGGCCAATGAGCGTGGTCGGAAGCGGCATCCTGGCAGGGAACCCATGACCATCGGGGATCACGCTCACCGTGATGCGACTCGCGGCGAGCGTGAAGTACCCGGCGATCAAACACCTCTCTCGCTCTCGCGTTCTCTGGTGGGCGGTGTGGGGCGGGTTAACAGGCACGCTCGCGAGCTTGGGACTTGGCTCCAATCGCTACTGCCGACGTCGAACGCCGTGGTGGTTCTTCGAGGAGCGTGCCAGCTGTTCGAGAATGTCCCTCCGGGAGTTGAGAGCAAGCAACCGGATCGCGTCGGGCAATCAGCAACGCCTCAGGCATAGAATCTGAAACACGAATCCACTGAAGGGACAGAACATGAAATCCAATCGGCTCTCCCCCGCTCACACCCTCATCGCCGCCGCGATCGCCTGTGCGATGCTGATGACCAGTGCGCATGCGCAGCCCACTGACACCCGCATCGGCACGCTGACGTTCGAGAACGGCTTCCCTTCGGACGCGACCGCGACCCGTCTCTACGACGAGATGGACTTCCAGCGGGCGTGCCAGGCGTACTTGTGGGCCCTGCCTGCCGTGGGCTTCCACGCCCTGCACTTGGCGCAGCGGGACACGCTTGGCGTGAAAGATGGCGACCTGTGCCTTTACATCGACCTCAAGGACAAGGCGGGGATGCTGACTCCCAACATCACGACTGTCTATGCCTTCTCCTTCTGGGACTTGAAGGCCCAGGGACCGTTGGTGGTCGAAGTGCCCAAGGGGCTCTCCGCCGGCGGTGTGCTCGACATCTGGCAGCGTCCCGTGACGGACATGGGAATGGTGGGGCCGGACAAGGGAGAGGGCGCCAAGTACCTCATCCTGCCGCCGGGCTCCCAGGACGTGAAGGCCGAGGGCTTTCTGGTCTTCCGTTCGCCCACCAATCAGATCTGGTTCGGCACGCGCGGCCTCAGCCCGGATGCGAAGGAGGCCCGCGCCACGCTCGAAGCGCACCGGCTCTACGCGTGGGACGCGCGTGACAATCCGCCGGCGATGAAGATCGCCAGCGTCGGAGGCAGGGCCTGGACGTCGGCTCAGCCGGTCGACATCAGCTACTGGTCCCTTCTCACAGATGTCCTCGAGCCCGAGCCCATCGAACCCCGCGACGGTTACTTCATGGCGATGCTCGCGCCCCTGGGGATTGAAAAGGGCAGGAAGTTCAACCCGGATGCCCGGCTCACGAAAATCCTCACCGACGCGGCCGTCGTCGGCGACGCGATGGCCCGCACCATCGCCTACGCCAAGCGGGTCCCCGGCGCGGAGGTCTGGCCCGGCAGGCGCTGGGAGTACGCCCTCCTGGTCGAGGTCAATCAGCAGGGCAAGAACTTCCCGCAGTTCGAAGAGCGCGCCTCGTGGTTCTACGAGGCAATCGGCAACACCCAGGCCATGCAGGGCAAGACCCTGGGTGCCGGCCAGCTCTACCTCGAAACCAGCAAGGACAAGGACGGTGCATTCCTCGACGGTGGCAAGTCGTACCGCCTGCGTGTTCCCGCCAACGTTCCCGCCAAGCAGTTCTGGTCCATCACACTCTACGACAACCTCACCCGCGGCCCGATCATCACCGACGCAGGCTCCTCGGACCTTTCCTCGCGCAAGGACCTTGAGAAGAACGCCGACGGCTCGGTCGACCTGTACTTCGGCCCCTCCAAACCTACGGGAGCGAACAGGAACTGGGTCAAGACCATCCCCGGCAGAGGCTGGTTCCCGTACTTCCGCTTCTACGGCCCGCTCGAAGCCTACTTCGACAAGTCGTGGCAGCTGAACGACATCGAACTGGTGAAGTGAACAAGACGATCCAGAACTGAAGGGACCGCCACCATGAAAGCAGCATCAATCCTCGCCTCCACCATCGTCTGGACAGCGGGCTTCTCAGCCGCCCAGGCGCAGACCTCCCGCTTCGATGAACTGGCCAACGCGCCGTTCAAGGAGAACCGCCCCACGAGGCAGACCGCGCAGATCCTGCAGGATGAACTCCTCTTCCAGCGGGCAACGCAGACCTATCTCTGGGCGTTGCCACTCATCAACACGCTGGGGATGCAGGTCGGCTCGGAGAAGGTCTTCGGCAAGGGCTACAACGTGCTGCCGATCTTCAAGAACCGGCTCGATGCCAAGACGCTGATCACGACGCCTAACTCTGATGTGATTTACGCGCTGAGCTACGTGGATCTGGGCACGGATGGGCCGCTGGTGTTCGAGGCGCCGCCGGGATTGCAGGGCATCCTGCTCGATTTCTGGCAACGCCCCATCCCTGTGGATGGCGGCAACTTTGCCGGCGATGTCGGACTGCCCGGACCGGATGCCGGCAAAGGCGGCAAGATGCTCATCCTCCCGCCGGGATACAAGGGTGAGGTTCCCGATGGGCACTTTGTCTACCGCTCGGGGACCAACAACGTTTTCATCTTCCTGCGCGCGTTCTATCAGGACCCGAAGGTTCTGGGGCCTGCCGTCGCACTGATGGAACAAGCAAAGATCTATCCGCTGAACGGGAAGACCACCGCCAAGCCGATGGTCTTCCCGAACGCCTCCGGCGTCCCGGTCGACATGCTCCCGATCAGCGACGGAAGTGTCTTTAACCACCTCAAAAAGCTCGTGGACAGTGAGGGGACCAATCTCGCCGGAAGCGACGGCCTCGGCATGCTCGCCTCCATCGGTATCGTCAAGGGCCAGCCGTTCAACCCCGACGCGCGTACGCGCGAGATCCTCGACCGCGCTGCCAGGACGGCCTACAAGATGAGCCGCGTGATTGGTTTCAAGGAAGAGGTCAGCGGTCGCTCGCTGCGCATCTACCCGGACCGTCGCTGGATCAATCCGATGGCGGATGCGACCCCCGACAACCTGGGCGGGCCGCTCGACCTTAACTGGTGCCGGACCGCAGAGGGGTACCTCGACCTCGATATGCGCATCTGGTTCTTCACCGATTACTATTCGGTCAGCCCGGGGATGCTCTCGCAGACGCCCGGCAAGGGCGCTCAGTACATGATCGGTTTCACCGACAGTACCGGCACGCCATTGTCCGGCGGCAACAACTATCGTGTGAACCTTCCCGCGAACATTCCGGCGGGCAACTTCTGGTCCATGACGCTCTACGAAGCGGAGAATGCTTCGGGTCTGGCCAACGGCCAGCCGTTCCCTTCGCTCGGCTCGCGCGACAAGCCTGCGCAGAACGCCGACGGCAGCACGGACATCTACTTCGGCCCCAGCGCGCCGGCGGGAAAAGAAGGCAACTGGCAGGCCACCGTGCCAGGCAAGGGGTATTTCGCAATCCTCAGGCTCTACGGCCCGACCCAAGCCGCCATCAACAAGAGCTGGAAGCCCGGCGATATAGAGTTGCTGAAATGATCGATCGACGCTTCGTGCGGCGTCGCTGCTCGACCACAAGCCTTACCTGGGCATGCTCGTCGACGGCTTGGACTGGGTCACGCTCCCCAACGCGCTGGGCATGGTCATGCACGCCGACCGACGCCCCACCGCGGCCAAGGGCGTCATCGGGCTGGTCGGCACCCGGCCCTACGCGGCCGGCGGCAGGTACATCCAGCGGATGCGCAACTACTGCACCGGCTGCCACTATGGCCCAGCCGAACGCAGCGGCCCGTCGACCTGCCCCGTCACGGTCTTCTGCTGGGACTTCCTCTTCCGCACCCGCGAGCAACTGGCCCAGAACCAGCGGATGGGGGTGATCCTGAAGAACGTTGACCGCATGACGCCGCAAACGCGCACCCAGATCACGATCGACGCCGACCTGCTCCGCAGGAAGCTCCGGATCAACAGGGATGGTCTGGGCAGAGGATCGTGGAGGTGCGGGAGCCAGTAACGGCCTTGCCCTTGCTAC
This sequence comes from Phycisphaerales bacterium, assembly GCA_044359425.1. GTDB lineage: Bacteria > Planctomycetota > Phycisphaerae > Phycisphaerales > UBA1924 > JBEIUO01. The sequence continues at coordinate 4,201 of JBIKMF010000075.1, read as the reverse complement.
CATGATTCGGCATGGACGCGTCCGCCTCATCCACCATCTTCCTGACCGGCGCGACCGGCTACATCGGCGGGCGGCTGGCCCCGCGGCTGGTCGAACGCGGGTATCGCGTGCGGTGCCTGGTCCGGAGCGAGGCCAAGCTGAGGGCCCGCCCGTGGGCGGGACATGAACGCGTGGAGGTTGTCGAGGGCGACGCGAATGACGAGGATCGGCTGGTCTCCGCGATGAAGGGATGCACCGCGGCGTACTACCTCGTGCACTCGATGGACACCGCGGGAGCGGGGTACCGCGGGCGGGATCTGTCGTTGGCGGAGACGTTCGGGCGCGCCGCCGCGCGGGCGGGCGTGCCGAGGATCATCTATCTCGGCGGTCTGGGCGAGACGGGCCAGGGGCTCAGCGAGCACCTCTCGTCGCGGCGGGAGGTGGAGGTCGCGCTGGGACGCGGCGGCGTGCCGGTAACGGTGCTGCGTGCGGCGATGATCATCGGCTCGGGCTCGGCGTCGTTCGAGATCCTGCGCTACCTCGTGGAACGGCTCCCGATCATGATCACGCCCCGCTGGGTGAGCACCGAGTCGCAGCCGATCGCCGTGCGCGATGTGCTGTACTACCTGATCGCATCGCTGGAAACGCCCGCGACCACGGGCGAGACGATTGATATCGGCGGGCCGGACGTGTGGCCCTACGCAAAGGTCATGCGTGAGATGGCTTCGGCGTTGGGATTGCGGCGACGGCTGGTGATCCCGGTACCGGTGCTGACACCACGGCTCAGTTCGCTGTGGATCCATCTTGTCACGCCGCTGCACTCGAGCATCGCCCGTCCGCTGGCCGAAGGGCTCAAGAACCGCGTCGTCTGCCGCAACGATGACGCACTGCGGCTCATGCCGCACCAGTGCCTGACGATCCGAGAGGCGATGGACGCCGCGCTGGCGAAGATCAGAACGGGCGAGATTGAGACCGCCTGGTCGGACGCCGGAGTGATGCCCGGCGATCCATCGTGGGCGGGCGGCACGGTCTTCGTTGATCGCCGCGAAGAGGCGACGCGGGCAGAGCCTACGGCGGTGTGGTCGGCGGTGACGGCGCTCGGGGGCGAGCACGGGTACTACGCGGTCGACTGGCTCTGGCGGCTGCGAGGCATCATGGATAGGCTTGGGGGCGGTCCGGGTCTCCGCCGCGGGCGAAGGAGCGCTGAAGAGCTGCGACTGGGCGACGCGCTCGACTTCTGGCGGGTCACCGCGATCCGGCCCCCAACCCATCTGGAGTTGACTGCTGAGATGAAGCTTCCCGGTGTCGCCACGCTGACGTTCGACGTCGAATCCGCGGCGGCACAAACCGGCCAAACACGACTGGTCATGACGGCACGGTTCCGCCCGCGCGGCCTGCTGGGAATCGCGTACTGGTACTCCGTGCTTCCCCTGCACGGGATCGTGTTCCGCGGCATGCTCAAGGGGCTCGTGCGGACGGCCGAGCGAAAACAACAACAGGAGTAGATCGATGAGCGTTCACCGCGGCAGTCGACAGTTACTGATCCACGGCATGGTGCTCGTGCTGGCCGGCTTGGTGTTCGGGTTTGTCGTGCCGGCGACGCCGCACCCCAGACTGGCTCTGGGCGCTCACATCCAGTTCATCACCAACGGAATGCTGTTCATCGTGCTCGCCACTACCCTGTTGGCGCTTCCGCACAAGGTCGGTGTCCGCTCGGTCCGAATCATGGTGGCGTCGGTTTGGCTGACATGGGGCATGGCCATGTCCGAGGTGGCGAACGCCTGGTGGGGGACGAAAGGAACCCTGCCGATCGCGGCAGGCCAAGCAGGAGCATCCGGTGGTTCAGCGTGGCAGGAGCTCGTCGTCGCCTTGGCGCACTTCGCAGCCGGAGCCGGACTGATCGTTGCCTGGGTGCTGCTCGTCATCGGCTTCCTGCGAGGCCGCAGTCGGGAAGAACCCGCAGAGTCGTCTCTACGGATGTGACAGCCCCGTTCGGGCTGTGCGTCAAACACCTCTCTCGCTCTCTCGTTCTCTGGTGGACAGTGTGAGTGGGGTTAACGGGTGAGGCGAGCGGGGGCCGGATGCGAACGCAGTTTCGATTCGCACCCCGCGCCGGAGTTCGGATCGGGCACGCCGGTCACGGCTCACGCTCTGCCCATGACCTTCGCGATGTGCAGCGTGTCCGCATACTGCTGGAAGCGGACCACCTTGCTACCGCTGATTCGCCACACGTGCACGAGCTGCGTGTGCTGCTCGCGGCCAGTGGATTTGCAGATGCCGCCGTAGCGACCCAGCGCGACGATCGTGTCGCCCGCGTCGAGCAGTTCCTCGATTGCCACGCTGAAGCCCTTCCAATCTCCGACGCACCGAGCGAACACGCCGTGGAGTACGGCCTCGGGCCCGACATACGGATTGCCGTCGGCGTAGGGAAAGCTCTCCGCCTCGTTCCACACGATGCTGGGATCAAACGCGGCCAGCACCGTGGGCACGTCCCCGACGGCAAAGGCCTCATACAGGCTGCGGATCAGTGCGATGTTCTTTGACGGCGTTGATGGTGTATTCCTCTCTGGACAGCTTCTTTCACGCCCATTTGAACTGTAGGTCTTCCGCGAGCACCGCGGCCACCGGAAGGTCTGTTGCGGACTTCATGAGTGGTCTGCCTCATCTGACCTTCCCCCGCGCTTCGTGGAAGATCTCTTCGGCGCTGCGTGTCATCGCGTGTCTCCCTCGCCGACAGGTTTGTTCTGCTCCGCCTTCGCCGCGTTGAGCTTGGCCTTCCACACCGCGGCCTTGGCATCGTAGCCCTTGCCGGGCTCGGCGGCGTCCCAAGCGGTGTAGAGGTCGATGAGTGCCTGCACGCACTCGAGCGTGTCCTTGTGCGTCGGGCCGCGGTCCTTGGCGGCGACATAGATCGGATGTGCTTGGAGGAGGTTGGCCTCGGCGAGGGCGAATCGTTCGGCGTCATAGCCGAGGCCCACGCGGGCGCGACCGAGGGCGGTCAGCGGAAGCGACCGCCCTCACGGAGCTTTCTCCCGCATCACGGCTTGCGTCGGACGATGGTGTACCAGCAGAAGTACGACTTCTTAAGGTCGTCGCGGGACTTGCCCTCTGCGTAGCCGAGCTTCTCGAAGCAGTCGATGACCCAGTCCTGATCGAGCGCGTCGAAGGCGATGACCTCGAAACCCTGCTTCTCGAACATCTCGCGAGGGAAGGGCGTCGTCCCGTCCGCCCAAGGGATGTACTCCTTGTCGGGCGGGTTCTGGGGCGGGCAGATGTTGTAGATGACGAAGGCGCCGCCCGGACGCAGCGCGTCGTAGACCTGCTTCACGAACTCCTCGTCGCTCACGCCCAGGTGAACCAACCGCTTGGGATCAACCGTCTGACCCGCCGGCGGCGACGGATGGATGTAGCCGTTCTTCAGGGTGTTCTTGCTGGTGATGAGCGTGAAGCCGTCGCCGACGGACTTCCGGAGCGTTTCCTCGGCCGGCCACTGGCCGGTGTGGATCGAGACGGATCCGCCGCCCATAACGCCGGTGTCTCCAGGCTCGCTGTAAAGAGCCTCGAAAAGCGGCTCGACGTCGACACCGTGCGCGTCGAAGCCGCAGTGGGCGAGGAGCTGAAGCTGGCCGATCGTGCCGTAGCCGTAGTCGAGGAGCCTCGGCTTGGACCCTCGGGACAAGTGGGGCGCGGCGAGATCGAGGACCCGTGCGTAGACCAGCGGCGAGCCATAGCCTGTTTCGTAGTAGAACTCGGGCGTACATTCGCGCGGGGTGAGCGTCGCCTTCTCCTCCGCGCTCATCGCGTCGTAGACGCGCTTCGAGACGGCGATCTCCTTCTCGCGGTTGCGGTAGACCACCCGCGGTGAGGGCTCGGTGAGCATGCTCGTGGCGGCGAGGAACTCCCGCGCAAGAACGGATGACACGATCGGGGTGAGTCCTTCGGCGTCGGATCTGAGTTTGTCGGTGATCTTGCGAGCCTCGGTCGGCGCGGGCGCCGCCTGCTGGCCGCGGGACGCCGCCGGGCCCTGCTGCGCGAACGAGAGCCGGCAGCAGAGAAGCACAACGGCGATTGCGATGGTGTTCTTCATGGCTGTGTTCGACCTCCGGACGACGGGACGGACGTCATCCTATCAGGAGTGCACCGCTCATCCCCGGGGCGAGCCGGATGGAGACGGCCGGCATCCGGCCCTTGGTTGTGCCCCTTCCATCGTCGCCGCGCAAGG
>JBIKMF010000403.1:0-3619 GCA_044359425.1 Phycisphaerales bacterium | reverse complement strand
TTCCCCGCCGCGTTCCACAAACGCGACGGCCGCTGGACCTACGCCGGCGAACACCTCGAGGAACTGGTCAAGGACGGCTTCGTCATCCGCTACCCCATGGGCTACGACAAAGTCGCCGAACAGATCGCCGAGGCCTTCCCCGTCGCCAAGGCCCACGTCGACCAGGGCTTCGAGATCACCAACACCCGCACCGAGCACATCAAGCTCTACGACAAACGCTCCGTCCTCCAGGCCTCCGTCTACCCCAGCATGTACAAGACCGACCTCACCCTCTCGGGCTGGAACGAGAAGGGCGAGTCCATCAAGTTCGCGACCTGGTACACCGGCAGCGTCGCCGGTTGGACCAAGGCCTTCGCCCACGAGTACGGCCACGTCGGCACGTGGGAACTCGGTGACCAGGCCAAGGCCCTCCCGTGGTGGGTTGCCGAAGGTGCCGCCGAACTCGCCGCCGAGGACTTCCCCCCCAACACCCGCGACCGCGTCCACCGCTGGGCCGTCCGCCAGATGGCCGAGGGAACCCTCGCAAGCTGGGACGACATCACCGACTACCGCACCACCGCCCGCTCCCTCCGCAGCCACCCGTACTACCAGGGCCACTCCTTCGTCGGGTACATCTCCGACCGCTTCGGCCGCAAGGGCCGCAACGGCTGGCTCGCCGCGCTCTGCAACGGCAAGTCCCTCGACGACGCCAGCCGCGCCGTCCTCGGCTCCTCCTTCGCCGAGCTCGACGCCGCCTGGCGCGCCACGCTCCAACCCGAGCCCGGCGCCGCCCCCGCCGATACCCACGAACAAGAACTCGCCGACATCGAGCGCACCATCACCTCCATGGAACGCGCGGTCCTCGCCGCGGATGTCGACGGATACATGGCCAACGTCCTCAAGGGTGACCCCGAGTTCGAGCAGGAGCAGCTCAACTTCGCCAAGGACCTCCTCCGCAAGAAGCCCGACGCCTTCGACATCCAGATCACCGCCCCCGAGTTCTCAGATGGCCTCGCCCGCACCAAGATGACCATGGTCTGGCACATCCCCGACCAGCGCGCCGAAGGCGATCGCACCGTGAGCTTCGACATCAAGTTCGTCCGCGAGAACACCCGCTGGCTCTACGCCGGCGAAGACTGGCTCATCCACGACGGCGGCAGCGTCCTCGTCTACTACCCCAAGGGCGGCGAAGAACGCGCCAAGGCCGCCGCCGAGTCCTTCGACGCCGTCCGCGCCAGCGTCGTCGAGGGCTTCGAACTCCAGGGGACCGCCTTCGAATCCCATCGCCAGAAAATCAAGATGTACCGCCAGATGCAGCACCTCCAGGCCTCCATCTACCTCTCCTACGAAGACGGTCTCGCCGGCTGGAACGAGCCCAGCGAATCCATCAAAATGCTCGCCAGCGGCCGCGGCCGCGATATGAAAAACGTCATCGCCCACGAATACGGCCACTGCGCCACCTTCGCCCTCGGCCCCGCCGCCAACGACATGGCCTGGTGGATCCTCGAAGGCACCGCCGAACTCGCCGCCGAACCCTTCACCGGCGGCGGACGAGACCGCGTCAAGGCCTCCATGGAACGCACCGCAAAGCGCGGCAAGCTCCGCTCCTGGCCCGACCTCGCCGACTTCCACACCATCAAGCAGGAAGACTACTCGATGGTCTACACGCAGGGCCACCACATGGTCGCCTTCATCGACGAGCAGTACGGCCGAACCAAACGCGTCGGCTGGCTCCGCGCCATGTCCAACGGTGCCACCCTCGACGAGGCTTCACGCGAGGCCCTCGGCCTCCCCTGGGACGAACTCGACAACGCCTGGCGCGCCGCCCTCCCCGCCGCCGAAGCCGAGCCCAAGCCCGAAGCCGGGGATGCACAGGAAGGAACAGGCACGCCGTAAGGGTCGTGTCGGGGCTTGGGCTCCAGGCCCCCATCGGCCGATACTACTGGCATGCCCGGCACACCGCACACCGACCTCAGTCCCGAGCTCCTTGACCACATGCAGCGCATCAAGGCCAAGGCCATCGAGTATGGCCTCGACTTCTACGAGGTCGTTTTCGAAGTCCTCGACTTCGAGACCATGAACCAGATCGCCGCGTACCAGGGCTTCCCCATCCGCTACCCACACTGGCGCTGGGGAATGGAGTACGAGAAACTCAGCCGCCGCGACGCCTACGGCCTCGGCCGAATCTACGAGATGGTCATCAACAACGACCCCTGCTACGCCTACCTCCAGGAAAGCAACGCCGTCACCGACCAAAAACTCGTCATGGCCCACGTCTACGGCCACGCCGACTTCTTCAAGCACAACCTCTGGTTCAGCAAAACCGACCGCAAGATGATGGACCAGATGGCCAACCACGCCACCCGCATCCGCCGCCACGTCGAGCGCCAGGGCCAGGACGTCGTCGAACGCTACATCGACGCCTGCCTCACCATCGAACACCTCATCGACCCTCACTCGATGTTCGTCCAGCGCGAGGACTCCAGGTCCGGCGCGCGCCCCGATGAAGGCTTCAGCGCCGACCGACTCCCCGCCAAAGACTACATGGACCCCTTCATCAACCCCCAGGAGGAAATCGATCGCCAGAAGAAGGAATACGAAGAGAAGAAACGCGCCGAACGCACCAAGTTCCCCAAGCAGCCAACCCGCGACGTCCTCCAGTTCCTCCTCCGCTACGCGCCCCTCGAAGACTGGCAGAGCGACATCCTCTCCATCGTCCGCGACGAGGCCTACTACTTCGCGCCCCAGGGCATGACCAAGGTCATGAACGAAGGCTGGGCCACCTACTGGCACAGCAAGCTCATGACCCAGCACTTCCTCGAAGCCAAGGAAATCATCCACTACGCCGACCAACACTCCGGCGTCGTCCACATGCCCCCCGGCGGCTTCAACCCCTACAAGATCGGCGTCGAACTCTTCAAGGACATCGAACGCCGCTGGAACAGCGGTCAGCACGGCCACGACTGGGAAGCCATCGACCAGATCGGCTCAAAGGAAGCCTTCGACGACAAGTCCATGAAGGGCCGCCAGAAGATCTTCGAAGTCCGCCGTATCTACAACGACGTCAGCTTCATCGATGAGTTCCTCACCGAAGAGTTCGTCGAACGCTTCAAGATGTACCAGCACAAGCGCGACCCCAACACCGGCGAAGTTCAGATCGTCAGCCGCGACTACAAACGCGTCAAAATGACGCTCCTCCACCACCTCACCAATATGGGTCAGCCCTTCATCTACGTCGTCGACGGCAACTACCTCAACCGGGGCGAACTCTTCCTCGCCCACAAGTTCGCCGGCCTCGAAGTCGATTCCGCAAAGGCCGAAGAAGTCCTCCGCAGCCTCCGCCTCATCTGGGGACGTCCCGTCCACCTCCAGGCCCGGATCAACGACGACATGTACCTCATGTCCATCGGCGACCCCGACGCCAAGACCAAGCGCGAGAAGATCTCCGACGACACCCCCGCCCCCGCCCACATCGTCCTCTGACCCCGCCCCTTAGCCCATCCCCACCAGCGCCGCGTTCGTCGGATACCGCTTGAGCGCATCCAACAACCGCTCCACCTGCATGTGCCCCTGCATCGAGTGCAGCCGCGACCGCAGCGCGGTCACCGTCTTCATCTCCGCCTCCGGCACCAGCTTCTCT
>JBIKMF010000074.1:0-13246 GCA_044359425.1 Phycisphaerales bacterium | reverse complement strand
CGTCGTCGTCACGTTGTGGTTCAGCGTCATCGCGCCAGTCGACGTCACCGCGAACGAGCCCGCGTTCCACGCCCCGCTCGAGCCCAGCGTCCCCGTGTTGTTCAGCGTCCCCAGCCCACCGGCCGTCAGCACCGCCAACGCGTCCCCCGTGTTCGTCACGTTGAAGTCACCCGACGCCGACACCGCAAGGTTGGTCGTCCCGGTCGACCCCGTGACGTTCCCGCCGCTGCTGGTCAGGCTCACCGAGCCGCCGTTCGCGCTGTTCACGGCCACGTTCCCCGTCGCCGTCACCGTCACGTCGTTCGCGCCAGCCGCCAGCGTCTGGTTCGACGTGATCCCGCCACCCGTGGACGTCAGACCAAGGTCGCCGGTCGTCGTCGTCACGTTGTGGTTCAGCGTCATCGCGCCAGTCGACGTCACCGCGAACGAGCCCGCGTTCCACGCCCCGCTCGAGCCCAGGGTCCCCGTGTTGTTCAGCGTCCCCAGCCCACCGGCCGTCAGCACCGCCAACGCGTCCCCCGTGTTCGTCACGTTGAACGTCGTCGCAGCGTTCACCAAGAGGTTCGGCGCGTTCGTCGTTGCGCTCACCGCTCCCGTGGTGCTCGTCAGGCTCAGCGAGTCAAGCGTGGTCAGAGTGCCGGTAGTCGTGTTACCAACGGACTGGAGCGAAATCGCACCAACCGCCGTACCAAGCACGCCGGTCGTGTTAAGATTGCCGACCGACAGCAGACCCCCGGCTTCGAACGAGAGAGTGCCGCCCTCCGAGCGAATTGTGTCCGCCGTGTCCGCGAACACGATGTTCCCGGATGTGGACCTCACCGTGAGGCTGCCCGTGGTGAGGGGGAGCGTGACTAGGTTTGCGCTCGTGATTGCACCGCCAGCGTTCCCGGTCACATCTTCGATCGTGACCAAGCCACTGGCTTCGAGAACAACGTTCGCGGTAGCCCCGAGGCCGACGATTGTCCCCCAAGAGACGCGGTTCGTGCCGATGTCGGCATCGGCATCCAGCACCTCGCTGTCCGCGAGTTCTGCCGGGCCGAAATCGAGTGCCGCGGAGTCATCAACGATGTTCAACGTTGCAGGGTCCAGCAGGAACGTACCCATCTTGCCGTTGACGGCTCGCACATCCGCCGTGCCGCCTGCGAAGGTCAGGCGGTCCTTGCCCGAGGCCTCCACAAATCCGCCGTCGCCCCCTTCGGTGCCGCCGCGGGCCGAGATCTGGGCACCAAACTTGGTGTGCAGGTCCGACCAGAGGATGACTTGCCCGCCGTCGCCCTTGAGCTGGGCATCGGCCGAAATGACCGTGTCGCGATCGGTCGTGAGGGTTCGGGCGCGGCGCGTGTCTCCGCCGCCGCGGTACTCGCCACCCACGATTACCGTGCCGCCACCTTGTTCGCCGGAGGCGTTGATGGTGGTGTCGGAGATGGCGATGGCGTCACCGAGCACGGAGACCTGGCCACCCTGAGCACCAGTAGCGTTGATCGATGCACCAGTCAGGCGAACCTGATCGGCCTCGACCGCGACCGAGCCTGCGCGGCCGGTCGGGTTCGAAACATCGATGGAGCCGGTGACAACGGCGGTCGAACCCTGGCCGCCGGTGGCGGACAGGGAGACATCCTTCGCCTTGGTGGACCCGCTGTGCCACATGGCGGCCGTATACACGTCGGCCGACGCCATCCAGAGGCGACCTTTCAGTGCGGCAACCTCGCCTGCGTTCTCGACCTTGACCTCATTCTGAGCGGTGGGCGCATCGAGCTGCGAGTTAGGGGTGATTTTGGCGAAAATCTGACCGCCCTGGCGGCCGACGTAGACGTCACTACCCGCGGCCATGACGACATCGCCGGAGGTGGCGACGACGCTGCCGAAGTTGATGACCTGACGTCCGACCAGAGCCGCGAAGTTCGCGGTGATGGAGCCCTGGTTGATGACCGAGCCCGCGACGCCGGTGAAGCGGTCGCGGCCGCGGATGAAGTCCATGTCGGAGATGTTGCCCGCGGCTGCGTAGAGCTGGCCGACGTTGACGATGGAGTTCTGACCGAAGGTAACGCCAGCGGGGTTGACGAGGTAGACGCGTCCGTTGGCGAGCAGCGAGCCATCGATACGAGTCGGCGAACCGCTTTGGATGCGATTGAGGACGCTGGCATTGGAGCTGGGCTGGATGAACCGGACCGTCTCGTGAGAGGCGATGTCAAAGTTCCGGAAGTTGACGATGCTCCTGTCCGAAGCGCGGATGAGCGTCGTCGCCCCATCGCGTGAGATGGAGACATTGCCCCGAACCACAGTCTCCCCTTCGGGCCCCGCAAGAGCCATGCTGGGCGTGGCGAGAACCGCTGCAAGGGCCATGGCGTGCCCGGCGCACGCGACCAGGGCCGAGAGGACCGAGTGGCGTGCGGAGTGAGGCTTCGAGGGGCTGAGCGAGCGGTTGCGAGAGGTCATCGGGTTTGCTTCCTGTGAATTCCAGCGTCGGCTTCAACGACGGGAGGTCGACGGATCTTTGAAACACTGCGGGCGAGTCTGACTGGCTATGACCAAGCTCAATACGAGGCGGTGAAGAGGAAATGGAATCGATTGTCACCTTGTTCGACAACGGTCTCGCCGAATGAGGTCTTAATCTCTTCGAGCGCGATGCCCCAGTCGACCCGAGCGCTAAAATTGTTTCGGATACTGAACTCGAGGCCAACACCTGCACTCGCGAGCGTTTGGTCGATCTCGAAGCCCGCTTTTGCACCTTCAGTGTTGTTGCTTGTGACGTAGGCACCATCCACAAAGGCGCGGGCGATAAGGTCCCAGTCAGTTACGCGGTAAGGGCCCTCGGGCCGCCATCGGAAGCCGCGAAGCCCGTCGCCAGCTTGCCCCCCAGTCGCAAGCGGCGCGGATTCCTGACCGAACAGTTGCGGAATGTGCAGGCGATACTCGAACGATCCCTGGACGCCGTTGTCACCGGCAGCAAGAGACTCGGGGTATCCACGAACGGAAAGAAAGCCTCCCGAGACCATCTGCTCCGTAGGAATCACGCGGGTGTCATCAAAGACAAACTGGAAACGACCCTGAACTCCGAACTCGTGGGCTCTAGAGGGCGATTCGGCGTCCGACCACGCGGAGGAGAACACAGAGTGGGAGAAATCGCCCTTGGCCGCAAGGTATCGGTCGTCGGGCAGGGTGCGGCCCACTGCGTCGAGTTCGGCTTTTTCTACTCCCAACATGTTCCCCTCGAACCATCCTGAGAGTCGAGTTGCCCGCACATCTGAGTTGCGGCTGAGCCGCAACCCGAGAGCCGGTATCAAGAGTGTGGCCTCTCCAGACGTGTTGGTGGTCTCATTGTCCACGGAAGTCGTGTCGAGTCGGAGGCCTGCGAACCCGTCGAGGAAGAGATCGTCCCATTGGTAAAGGGCACGACTAAGTTCGAGTCCCAGGCCCCACGCGTCGCCGTAGTAGTTCTGCTGACCCTGCCCGACTTCCGAGGCATCGTACGTGCTTGCGCTCGCGTAGGTCCGCAGCCTCCACTCACCACTAGAATTCAGCGCGGTGTCGTACGACACAAGCAAAGCGTGAGAGGAATCGAACCCTGCTGTAATGTAGTCAAACTGGAGAATGTCGTCGCGTCCGGTCAGTTGGTTGCAGACGGCGCCGATTCGCTCGCGCCATTCGTTTGTCTCCGGCGTGCCGGTGTTAGAGACCTGCGCGTACAGAGTCCATGGCTTGGTCTCGTTGAGCATGTAGTTGAGTTGCACCTCGCCAACCCGATCCGGACCGACCGCCGCAAGGGAGGCATCGACGCGCCGCCCTGGGTGACGGTTCAGACCGTAGAGGTAGTTGTCCAACTGCTTCCGCGCGATGGGACGGTCGGCTGCAACGGGCGAACCTGCCTCTATGCGCCGCATCACGCGGTTTGAAACCCCCTGGCGGTAAGTCGACTTCGGTTCTTCAGAGGCCGAGTAAGCCCTGGTCTGTGTTACACGGCCGGTCCAGAGTTCAACAGTGAGCGTGGCGTCGCCGCCAACCGCACGATTGTCGTCAGGACCGGATTCCTGGGAGCCACCACCCAACTCGGACTGTGACGGGATTGCGAACAGGACCAAGTACCCCTTCTTGCTCGCACTGCTGGTTACAGCACTCGTGATGGCTTGCAACGCCGACCACGAAACTGCACTCCCCTGCAGACTTCCGATCTCGACAGCCTCGGACTTTTCTCCGGGCAGCGGGGCTACCCACGTGTCGACCTGCGGCCTCGCGTCTCCCCAAAGACCACCCCACACCTCGCGGTTCAGCCTCACCAAGTTGACAGAGAGTTTGACAAACTCTTCATCAGTCAGATTGGAAGGCGTCCCGTCCGGCATGAAGACCAGCCGCAGCTTGCCGACCTTGTACGCATTTTCCTGCAGTCGCTGCGACGCTTGCAGCGTTGCTTCGTCAGCCACCTGCACCACTGAATCCTGCTGGGCTTGGGCAAGTCGGGCGTCCGAAGCGAGCACGACCGCGATCATCACACTCGGCAGAAGTGAACCCGCAGCTCGAGCAAGCGAGGCTCCACCTCGAAAGCAAGACCCCGAAGCAGAGCCGACTGAAGTTTGGCGTCTCATGCGATTACCTGTCCCTTGTTCTTGATCTTGCTTTGCAAATGACCCACTCCGCAGATGCCCTCGACACCGTTTTAGGAAAGCCTGCCACTCGCTCAATCGGTAGATTCCGCGAAGCTGGACGAGGATATAGGTTCTCGGAGCTTGTGTCAAGCACCCGTCAGGCCGCTTGGAGCTGCAGCCGACACCGCACCGCGGCGAACCCCGCGCGATACCTTCCAAATCGGATACTTGCCTCCTCCGATACGCGAAGTTGCTAGGCACTCTACGACGATATCGCCACCACATCGTGAGATGTGAGCAAGCAAACGTCTCACTTGGTTGGTAGACTACTTATCTCTGGAGTCGTTTTCTGTTTGCCCGAATGCGGAACGAGGAGAACCGTTGTGAGCAGCATGCCGGATCACATTCGAACTGTCACAGACCTTTATCAAGTGATCACGGGTTGTTCGTCGGCGGACGCGGAGCGAGCGTCCGCGGCGATTTGCCAAACCCCAGGTGCCGCGAAAGCCTTGGCCGTAGCTTGCGGAGTTTCGACGGCCGGCGTCGGAGCGGGAGGCTTGCTCGTTGTCACTGGCCAGTCTGCAACCGTTAGCGGTATCGGTGCCTCGACGGGTATCCCCGTTTGGGCAATTGGTGCAGCGCTCGGTACGGTAAGCGGGATGGGCGCAAAGCGGTTCTGCACCGCCCTCCAGGAGCAAACCGGACGTTCGGTCGCCCAGGCCATGCAGATGCATCTAGGGGGTGTTCGCGGAGCGGAGTAGTCGCTGCCGGCGGGCGGCAGGGGGTGGACCCGAGCCTGTGCCAGCACCGGCCGTTCCGTCCCATCCGCTCGATACCGCGGGGTTTCTGCTCAACTCGGGTCGGTTGAAGGCTCTGGGGCCGGGCGCAGCCACCGCAACTGTTTGAAGAACTGCTGCGCGTTCACATCTGTGCCAGGCACCTCTTCGTTCTTGAAGCCGCAATCAAAGGCCGCACGCCCACCCAGATCGACGAATCGCTTGGCGGGGTCCTTAATCCTCACGAAAGAGTCGGGGTAGGGATATGAGAGCGCCGAACCGCCGTACGCCGCGGGATCGCCACCCGCCGTGACAGCCTCCGCCACGTTTCCCTTCAGATCGACGAACTTACTGGGGTCGACGGGAACTCGCGAGAAGCGGAAGAGCGCAGACTCGTCCAACCGACGGGAACTGAGTCGGCGATCGCCAAGCTCGATCGGGACGAGGAGCTTTGCGGCGGTCTCCCCCGTCAGTGCAAGATCCGAGGGGAGCTTCTCCTTGCTCTTGATATCCTTCAACCAGCTGTCGTGGCTTCCATCTCGCAGGTTGGGCGACCCTTCCATGGGGAGTGTCCTCAACTCTTCTTCCCTTGGCATTCGGAATCCACCGTTCGTGAGCGTTTCCTTCATTGAATCCCAGCTTTGCCAGTTCAGAGGAAGATGCCAGCGATGCTCCTCAACCTCCGATGTGCGGCCAAGCTGGATCGCTGGAGCGGTTGGGTTTCTTGACCACCCGCGGATCCAGAACTCGGCTGGCTGAACACCACCGTTCGGTGTCTTCGTCCATGTCGCGAAATCTTGATCGTCATCGGTCGAGTGGAACCCCATCGCAGCGGCCTGAATAACCGTAAGTTCCGTAACGCTGACGTAGGCGACGACACTCTCCTCCGGACCTACCTTGACGAATCGGATCGTCCAGGCGGGGTTGTCGAGGCTGAGTTCGATTGACCCCGGCACATCGCCCCGATCCTCCTGAACTTTGCGCTTCCAGCCCTTTTTCATGGGGGTGGCACTCTCCCAATCGAGGACCCGTCGACGGGTCGAAGGCGGTTTGGCATCGCGCAGTTGTTGACCAACACGATCCCTTTCCTCCTTGAGTCCCGCCGGCCCCGAACCGATCCAGTCCTGCAACTGGCTCATGGCAATCGCCGCGGCCTCCTCGGACTTCTCGGCTGCCTGTTTCCATCCGGCGATCTTTCGGTCGGACTCTACCCAAGTGGCCCACCCGAGCTGGAGCTCTGCGACGGTTGAAACGAGCTGGGGATAGGAGTCCTCCGAAGCTCCTATCAGACCCATCGTCGCCCAGTCCCGGAGCAGCTTCCGTTCGCGTTCGGGGTCCGCAACGGTAAACCGGTCAATCGTGCCGCCCGCAACCTGAAGGAGGTCAACACTGAACTCTCGCCCCATCACCCTCGAGAGCGCTGCTGAGAGTCTCCAGCATTCCGTGCCCTGGTTGCCTTTGAGCACTGCCTCCAACTGCGTGAAGTCCGCGGTGCGAATCGCATCGATGCCGCTCGCGACCTCCAGAGCTTCGTTCACCTCAGGAATCCAACTCCTCTGGCGTACCTCCTGGTTCTGCAGCTCCGCGAGTTCGTCCGGCGTGGTCGCTACACAATCCGTCTTTATGCTCTTCAGCGCGGCGATCGCCTTGGCTCGGATGCCGAGGTCCGTGCCCACCGACTGGACGATATCCTCGACTGAAACACCACTCTTCTGGTAATGCTCGGCGAACACCGATTCGCCGGCCTCCACCCCGCCTTGCCTCAGCAGTTCACGGACGTCTCGGTCAGTTCGGACAAACTTCTCTCGCCTGCTCGTCAACTCGTGGACCTCCTGAGTGATCGCGGCAAAGTCCTCGCTTGCCGCTCTCTCACCAGGCCGATCCCTCCCCCACCGCTCTACGATCGGTCGCCACCAGTTCTCGTCAGCCGCACGCAGTTCCTTGACCTTGCTCGTGCTCGATTCAAGCACGCTGCTGACAAACGCTTCGAGCCCCTCCTCGACATCGCGCTTCTTGCGCGACGATGTTCCGGGCACCTTGGCGACATCCAACTCCGGCCCACCCGCAGAAAAACCTACTCCATAATACTGCTCCGCGACGTTGTTCAACTCCGCCTCAAGATCCATCCGATCCTTGTTCGGAGAGCCCCCGTCCACTAGCTTGGCTAGCTCGCTCGCCTCTTTGTACTGCGCAAACTGCTCCCGCCATCCCTCGACGAGACGATCCATCCGATCGTCCTGTGAGGGAGTCGGTCTGGACTCGCCCTTGTCCACTTCCGGCGGAGGATCCCTCTTGGGGTCATCCGTGCGGGTCACGGTTATCTTGTCGCCCGTCTTGTCGCCCGTCTTGTCTCCGTCATCAGTGTCGCCCGCTCCCATCACCAACCACGTCGCACCCGCGGCGAGCAGAACCACGCAGGCAACTCCAACAGCAATTCGAGCGGTACGCCTCTTCCCCAGATGGCCGCGCTTCGAGGGTGCGGAGCCACTCCCTACCAACGGCGCGGGCCGCGGGGTAACCTGCCGCGCCGTCGCCGCCTGGCCGCTCGGGAGTTGTCGTTCACGGGCATCCTGAAGAATCTTCCCTAACCCCGAACGCGGAAGGGCTTGCGAAGCCTCTCCAGCCTCCCAGGCTCGGATCTTCGCCTCAATGGACTCGCGGGTCGCGGCATCGGGTGCTCTTCCCCGGGCGGCGGTGTAGTTGCCCTTGCCCACGAGCCCGTAGCCTAGGAATCCCAGGTCCTTTGTCTGCCAAGGCCCAAGCAGAACGTCAACCCACTCGGGCCCCGAGAGCGGAGCGGTCACGAAAACCTCGGGGGTCCCGCCCGCGAGGTACTGCGCGAGACGCGCCCAGAGCACCAAAGTCTCTCCGACCGGCCCCGGACCTCGGGGCACGCGGATGCGGGGGAGGATCGCGTCAGGGTTCCAGCCGTCGCCCCGCGTCGCGCGGGCGCGGGAGACGTCACCGAGTAGCTCGTTCAGGACGATCAGCGACCCTTGATCATCCGCGCGAACAGCCGTCATGAACTGCGCTCGGCGGGCTGGTTCCGGGTCGGGCTGCCTCGACCCCGGAACGCCTTGGACCGCGGAGACCTTCGTGTGAAGCGTCTTTAGGATTCCGAAGAGTCCTGCGAGATCGCTCGCTTCGGTGATTGGAGTGACGGAATCGCAAAGCGGCTGAACAATCGCCTTGGAAAGCGAGCCTAGCTCAACGCCCGAAACGTCGACGGCGAGCATGCAAGCAGTCGATCGCGTCTTTCCATCTCGGACCGGGATGATGAGGCCCGCGGTGGCGGCACCAGCAGGATTCAGTGACAGAAACGCGTAGGCCACGGAGTTGAGCAGGATCTGGTCGGTCGGCTTGGCCTCTGGATCGGAGACGTGTCCGAAGAGGCGGCGGGACCAGTCGAAGAGCCTCCCCTCGACGGCACGGACGGAGTCGGACGCGGACGAGTGGCCCAACGACTCCTGCTGGGCGGGGGAACGGGAGATCTCGTGGTTGATGAAGTCAGGCCAGAGCGGGTGCTTACCGAAGAGCATGACGCGGGAAGGCCCGAAGAGATACGAAGACCCCGGCTCATCTGAGGGCGGAGGAGAATCCGGAGTGTTCGGAAGGTCTGGCATATCGGGACTCGCAGGGGCCGATGAAACGTCGCTCGGTGCAGAGTGGGCCTCGCGGGGGGCGTTGACACCCTAACGCACGATCTCGTCAAGTTGCCTGTTCTCAAAGGAGGTCCAGTTGAGAGGGGACACCACGTTGAAGTCAACGCTCACCCTCTCTTTGCTCTGAACCCAGGTGCGATTTTGTTCCACATAGAAGACGACGCCAAGCGTCGAGCCTTGAGCACGGCCGTCCCATTGTCCCAAGATCTTCCCTTGGACATCCACGGGCTCACCTAACTCAGGCCCGAATGGGGGAGCTCCGCCGACGCCTCCCACCGCCTGATAGACGAAGAACTTCGTAGCCTTGTCTTGCCCGTTGCTAAGTGTCTTCTCTTCGGTTGTCTCGAACTTTTCAGCGGTTACGACACAGAGTGACCTGCCATCATTGTTTGATTTTTTCAGCGTGAGGGCCCATGCGTCATCGCCTCTGAGAAGTGACTCCAGGAGGGAAACTGAATCACTCGCACGGGACAACGTCCCGCCCTTTGATACCTTTGGCCATCCTTCGACCTTTACTTCCACCGACTCAGAGAGCTTCGTGATCGCGCTCCGTGCACTGGCGATAGTCTCGCTGGTTGCGCCTCTCGGAGCGTCGGAACAGAGAGGCTTGAAGCGGAGGTTCTCGATGGCAATCCTTAGTTCGCTCGTCTCGAGCTCCGCCGCTCGGCGGTACAACTCGGGGCGACAAGCGTCGACCATCCGACTCCAGTACACGCTGCCTGAGAGCGGGCCGTCGGGAAGACGTTTGTTCTGTCGAATGTACGTGCGCAACTCAGTCTCTGGGACTGCTGACGAGCAGATCTGCTGCCACACTCCGCCGTCCCAGCTTGTATCCGGCGGCGTTACACCAGGATTTTCAAGGGCTTGCAGCGCTTTGTCCCGCCTCGCCATCAGCGTGGAGAGCTCCCCGTTCACTTCGCTGATCTTACCAAGTTGTCGCTTTGCCTCCTCAAAGTCCGGGCTCGAGGTCGGTGGATTATTCCAGTGCTGCAATGCGGCACCGCGGTATGAACTCTTCGCTTCTCTCAGTCTGGCGATTTGGGCCTTCAGCTCTGGCCATCCCGCCTCCAGCTCACCGGCATCAGAGATCGCCTGGTCCACGTCGGAAACGACTGTGCGGATGCCGTCGGGGTCGAACTTAGGGTCGTCCCCCCACTGCTGCCACTCGGGAAGGAGCGCTCCGAGAGCGGGCTTCTGCGTCCCAGCCGCGGCCTTCACCGCCGAGCGGAGCACTGCGTCCGGGTTCCCGCTGGAGGGAGCGAGTCGGCTAGCGTACGCGACAATGTACTGAGCTTTGAGGGACTTGCTCACGATGTCCCGTGCGGTCTTCGAGATCTCCTTCGGAGTCCTCCAGTCACCCGAAACAATCGATTGGGGCACCACGCCGAGGGCGGCCTGAAGATCGTACTGATAGGTGGGGGCCCTTGGAACTGCTTTGAAGGCATCGTTGGACCATGTTCTGAGCGATTTGATCCCGCTTTTCCAGACGAAACTCCCAGACGCTTCGGCTGCCCAATCGAAGCACCCAGCCTGCTTAAGGTTCTGACGCTTCTTCGACACTTCCTCTTCGAGATTCTGAAGATCGAGTCCTGCTGCTGCTAGAGAGGGGCCGAGTTTCTTGAGCCCCGCGCCCTCGCAGGCTTGTTTCAGAACAGCAATCCGGTTCTTCCAATCTGCGAAGTCCGCCTCAAAATCCGTTTCGTTGAGGTCTTTCAGATCTTCCTCGACCAGACTTGCGTCGGACTCGATCTTGCTTAGCTTCTCCTCCCAACCCTTCCTGAATTCATCGAAGGCCGTCTTCTCGCTCAGATCCGCTCTCTGCTGCGTGAACGTGCTGAGTTCAATCAAATCCATGCGGATGCTCTCCGCCCTATTCGTGAGACGAATCAGCCGCTGTCGCCCGTTTGAGGGCTCTTGGTCGTCGGAAAGTGTCTTTGGAATCGCGGACAGGAGGTTTTCGACAGCCCCGCGGATGTTGTCCCCGATGCTGCCCGCTTCCAAGGCATACGTGTCCAACTCGGCCCCACCACTGAGCGCATACCTCGGGACATCGTGGACGAGCATCTCGTAGTTGCGCTCGCCCGCGGACTTGACCCCGTCTTCACCCTCTTCCCACTCCATCCGTCCCATGATCTCGTCGCGGATGGACCGCGGCTTCGCCCTCTTACCCGCCGTCGCGGCGTCCTTGTGGTCCAGGAAAAGGTACGCGAAGAGCGGCTCGGCACTCCACTCTTTCGTCTCCTCGGCCTCCTGGCTGTCCGTCGCGTTCGCACGCTTGGCTTTATCCGCGGCTTCACCGCTTTCGGATGCGTCGAGTTGTCCCTTCATTTCGATCAGACATCGGAGAGCATTGCAGGCTGGATCGCCCCACTCGGTCTCCTTCCGGAGCCGCTTCGCGGTCCGCTCCACCAGCGGAACGACAACCAGTTTGCGGAGCACCGCCTTTGCTCCGTGTTCTCGCTGCTTTCGCACGATGTCTCCGCCACCGATGAACATGGAGGCTTGGATGTCGGCCTTGCCCAATCGATAAACATCGAGCGCCAAGTCGACACGGTGAGTTCCCAGATCACTTTCCCCGCCGTCGTTGAACTTCGCATCCAAGTCGAGCTTTTTCTCGTTGACCTCCAGGATTTCGCCGAGGTCTTCACTGTGCTTGACGACGTCGCCCATGGTCTGCGCGTGCGTCCCAATTTTCTTCTGCAAACTCAATGCGCCCCAGGTCGTGAAGCCGATCCCGAGAAGGGCGGCCGCGGCTCCGATCCCGTAGACTAGTGCGGAGTGTTTGAAATGCTCGGTCCCGACCTTCTCAGTTGTCGCGACCAGCCCCGCCTCCTTGACAACTTTTTTGCCCAGCAGGTCCGAGATAAACAGGCCGGACTCTCGTTTGGTGGCGTCCGCGCCGAGTTCCCGGAGCTTCGCCTCCAAGCGGTCCATGTTGCCGCCGAGCCCACGGAGGACCTCCTCGTCGATCGCAACGCCCTCGGAGCGCGCGGTGGTCAGGTACACACCGCGAAAGAACACGGGCAGAGGGCCGCCGGGCTGGGCGGGGAGCACACGTTCGATGAACGTGGTCAGACGGGGGATGATCTTCTGCTCGATGGCGGCACTGAGTGAGAACAACTCGTCCACCGAGTCCGCACGTTTCACGCCGTCCTTAGCCGACTCGGTGAGCAGAATGTGAAGGCGTCGCTCGTTGATGGTTGTGCAAAGGGAGTGGAGTTTCTCGACGAGCTGCGCGGGCTTGAACCTCTCCTTGGGGCGTTCGTCCGACTTCTTGATCGGGGTGGGGTCGGACCATCCGACCATCTGCTCGTTCCATCGATCGATCTCCGGGGACTCGAAGACCAAATCAAAACCAGGAATCCGGTCGCACTTGGTCAGAACCAGGTAAACAGGGAACCGCACGCCGAGTTCTTCCCGGATTTTCTGAACGCCCCGGGCGACTTCGTCGGTGACGGTCTTGAACTCCTTGTCGGTCTGGGTTCGGATAGTCTCACCGTCCAAACAGAGCACGAGGCCGTTGATGGGGTACGCGGGCCGGACTCGCTTCAGCATCTTGAGGAAGGCCTGCCACGAGGTGGTATCGGTGGTCAGGATCCCTCCGGCGGTGTCGAGGAAGACGGCGCTTTCACCGAACCACCAGTCCATCAAAAACGTACCGCCCGTGCCCGCGACCTGCGTGCGCTCGCCCTCGATCCATCGGTCACGGTCGAAGTCTCGGAATCGCAGCATGCTCTTTTCGAGCAGAGTAGTCTTTCCCGAACCCGTAGGGCCCGCGAGGAGAAAGAACGGCTTGGTGTAGAGATTCCCCTTCTGCTCTGGGTCCCGCTTGAGTTGCTGACGATAGTCCTCAAGCCCCCGAACCATTTTGCTTGCAAGTTCATCGAGATTCTCGCGGTCGGTGGCGTTCAACTCCACGTCGGGGAGGCGAGCCATCTCGCGTTGCACGCCCTCCAGCACCTTTCGGTCGTTGGGCATTACGAGCTCGGAGACGACCATCCACGCTGCGACCATGAAGGCGACGCAGAAGAGCGCGACCCCGATAGGCGTCGCGTACGACCAGAAGCTACTCAGGAGGATGCTCCCGACCATGCTCCCGGTGCCCGCCGCGAGGATGCCTGTAGCGCGAGCACCGAGCGGAAGTCTCGCAAGGAACTTCATCATGTTGTTCATCCGATTTCCTTTCCCTCGGCTCCGGCGCGCGAACGGCGGACCGGGATGATGGGGG
>JBIKMF010000073.1:0-13250 GCA_044359425.1 Phycisphaerales bacterium | reverse complement strand
GGCTCTCGAAGCAGCGCTCGCAGGCGATCGCACGATCCGCCTCACGCACGTCGCCGTCTTCCTGCGCGACAGCGCGTCGCAGACCGTCTCCACGCTCCAGGAAAAGCAGGTCGCCGCGTTCCGCCGGGCCGTGCAGCAGGACACCCGCCTTCTCGGCCGAGAGTTCCTCACGCTTGAAGCCCTCGCCAGCTCGTTCCGCATGTGGCTCGACTCCATCACCGGCGAACGTCCGATCGTCGCCGAAGAAGCCAGCGGCGAGGACCCGCTCAAGGAAGCGCTCCGACTCGCCAACGCCGGAATGCTCGCGCGGGCGGAAGCCGCCTTCATGCTCGCCGTCGCGCGCCCCGATCACCTCCGCGCCTTCATCGAGTACGGCAAGTACCTCCGCCGACGCGGCCGCGCCCCTGAGTCCTGCGAGATGTTCGAGCGTGCGATCTCCAAAGCACGCTCCCTCCGCGATCGCGCCACCGAGGCCGAGGCCATCTCAAACCTCGCCCTCTCCCACCAGGCACTCGGACGCCCCGACGACGCTCGACGGCTCCACGAAACGGCCCTCAAACTCGCCAAGCTCGTCGGTGACCAGCAGGGCCACGCGGATTCGCTCTCTGGACTTGCCCGCCTCGACAAGGCCCGCGGCGAGATCGCTCGGGCCTTCAAGCTTGCCAAGCAGAGCCTCCAGATCAGCCGCGATGCTGGTGATGCCGCTGGCGTCGCCGCTCAGTTCGCCAACATCGGCCTGCTCCACCGCAGACGCGGCGAGTACGAACAGGCCGAGCACTGGCTGCGCAGGGCGCTCACGCTCGACGAGAAACTCGGCCGCGACGAGGCCGTCGCCCGAAACTGTGGCAACCTCGCCCTCGTGCACCGCGCCAAGGGCGAACTCGACATCGCCTCGCGTCTGCTCACCCGCGCCGCGGAGATCAACGCTCGCCTCGGTTGCCTCACGGGTCTCGCGAACGACTACGCGAATCTCGGCCAGCTCAGCAGCGACCGAGGCGACGCGACGCTCGCGCAGAAGTACCACGAATCTTCCCGCGATCTCGAAGAGAAGCTCGGCCGTACCGAGGGGCTCGCTCGTTCCCACCACAGCCTCGGCATGCTCGCCCACGAACGCCGCGACGCCGCGGAAGCCGAACACCACTGGCGCCTCGCGGCTGAGCTCTTCGATCGAGCGGGACTAGTTCAGGACGCCGCGAGAACCCGCGCGGCCCTCTCGGCGGCCAACGCCGGATTGGATCCGATCATCGACGCGCGGGCGTTCATGCCCCGGTCATGACTGCGGCCTTCCCGGCTCCACGATATCGAGAGGCTCGACCGCCCCGGCCCGGGGGAGGTAGTTGCCCTGCGGACCGATCTTCGGCGGTGGCGGTGGGGGGGCTGAGTTGGTGCCCTTCGGCTTCGCGAGCCCGTCGTCGATCCGCTTCACGATCCGAGCGGACCGCCGCTGATCGGAGCTAAGCGCCGTCTTGCGGTTCTCCAGCGACCAGAACCCCAAAGATCCAAATCGCCAGCACGTCGAAGCCGTGACCCACACGCTGTACATCAGCGTGAGCAGCGAAACCCCCGCGATCGGAACCAGCATGAACGAGATGATCCCACCACCGAGCTGGGGACCGACCACCGATGCGATGAGCAGGATGAAGAACGAGATGGCGAGCAACGCCGGGATCAGCTTGAGGCGATCCACGAGCTCCGTGTCGTCCGCCCAGTGCGCGATCCGAATCATGTAGGCAAGCACGAAGCAAAGGCCCACGGCCCCGACAGCGGCGAACAACAAGCCCATCCCGAACAGCAGCTTCGCCGCCGGGTTGAGTCCACCGACACTGACGGCAATCTGGGCAGCTCCCGCCCAGCACAGCTGCGAGACGACAAAGGCCCATTGGCTCACCCGCGTGATCATCCGCAAGACGGACCACGACTCCTCCGCCGACCTCGCCGAGTCCTCGTGAGCAGGACGCGGAGTCGTCGCGAGCTGGACACCGATCGCCCAGGCGATCGAGCAAATGGCGCCCAGCGCCGTCGTGCCCAGCAGCAGGCCTCCACCTCCGCGCCCCAGGAACGCCGCGAGCAGCAACAGGCCAAAGAACGGTGCCGCGGCAACGCCCATCAGCATGCTGCCCCGGGCGAACTGGCGGAGGTACTCGACCGAAGCACCCCCCAGCGTGTCCGAACGAGCCACCGCCCCGCCCGTGATCGGAGTCGCGCACTCCGGGCACCGATCCCCCACGCGCAGGCCGCGCACGTTGTACCCGCAGGACGGGCACGCACGATCGTGCTCGATGCGCGAGGCATCGAAGGTGGTGGGTCTCAGGTGCGGTGGCAGTTGAGACATGTGGGAACGGGGGTGATCAGACGGTCGCGTGCGTGACGGCCTCGACGGCGTTGCGGAACATCCGCAGGCCCGGAGTCTCCAGACCGCGGACCGAAGCAGGGAGCCGCGTCCAATAGGGGTGACGCGTCCAGTCCAGGTACCGCTCAGGGTGCGGCATCAGCCCGAACACCCGCCCGGTCGTGTCGCAGATCCCCGCGATCGAGTTCTCCGAGCCGTTGTAGTTCTCTGTGTACCGAACCGCAACCTGGTTGTTGCGTTCGAGCGACGCCAGCACCGCCGGGTTCAGCACCGTGAACCGGCCTTCGCCGTGGGCCACCGGAAGCTGGTTGATGTCACGAAGCGTCTTGGGATCGAGCTTCCCTGTTTCCCCGATCCCGGTCCTGATCGCCGGGCCCTCGGCAAGCCCCTTCGTCCACACACACGGCGACGCCGCGTTGTACTCCATCCCCACCCAACGGTCGCAAAACCTCGCCGCCACGTTGTCGGTCAACGCCACCGTTTGCGAAGGTGCCGCGTCGGCCGGCCATTCGCTGCCCGCCTCCGGACCCGGGAGCAGTCCAAGCTGCACGAGAACCTGGAACCCGTTGCACGCGCCGATCACCGCGCACCCACGCGCCACCGCCGCCCTCAGGGAGGGGTACAGCCGCTCGCGGGCCTTCATCGCGAACACGCGACCAGACGCGATGTCGTCCCCGTACGAGAACCCTCCCGGGAACCCCAACAGGTCGTACCCATCAACCTGGGCCGGGTCGGCGATCAGCCGGTCCAGATGCACGAGCGTCGCCTTTGCGCCCGCGGCCTCGAAGGCGCGGCACATTTCGGCATCACAGTTGGTCCCGGGAGCGCGGATGACAAGGGCGTTGGGCATGCCGGAAGCGTATGCGGGTAGCCGCTACGCTTGGCGTATGGCAAACGTCTATCCCTTCCGTCCGCTCGTGTACGCAAACCGCTCCGACCTCTCCCCCGTCGTGGCCCCTCCCTATGACGTGCTCGACGCCGCCGGAAAGGCCCGCCTCGTCACCAAGGACGCCCACAACATCGTCTCCGTCGACCTCCCCCATACCCCGGCCAAGGAACTCGGCCCCCAGTCGGCGTACGACGGCGCCGCGGCACTGCTGACAAAGTGGATCGGCGACAAAGCCATCCAGCGGACCGCCCTTCCGACGATGTTCGTCTACCGCCAGACCTTCAAGAGCGCAGACGGAACCCAGACCATCAAGCGCACCGGCATGGCCTGCTGCATCGACGCGCTGCCCTTCGGACCCCGCAAGGGTGGAGGGGTCCTGCCACACGAAGAGACATTCTCCGGGCCGAAGCAGGACCGCCTCGCACTCATGACCGCCACCAAGACGCAGCTCTCCCCGATCTTCGGCCTGCACGCCGACGACCAGGGCGCCGCGACCAAGCTGCTCAACCAGGTCATCGCGAAGAAGAAGGCCCCCGACCGCACCGCAACCACCGACGACGGCACCCTGCACGAGATGTGGCAGGTTCAGGACTCGGCAACCATCAAGGCCTACGAGGAAGCGATGGTCGGTGAGGACGTGTTCATCGCCGACGGCCACCACCGGTACAACACCGCGCTCAACTACCTCGCCGCGCTCGAAGCCAAGGGCGCGGTCCCCGCGAACCACCCCGCGCGCCGCGTGATGATCGTGCTCATCGGCATGAGTGACCCCGGGCTCGTGATCTGGCCGACCCACCGCGTGCTCGGTGGCATGAAGGACTACTCGATCGCCGCCTTCCTCAAGGCCGCCGAAGGCCTCATAAAGGCCGAGCCCGTCGCGGGCGACCTCGTCGCACTGGATCAGGCCCTCACCGCTCGTGAAGACCTCGGTGAATCTCGCTTCGCGCTCTGGGACTTCGCCGGCAAGAAGGGATACGTCGCCGCCCCCGCGTCCCCGGATCCGCTCAAGGAACGGTTCGGCGACAAGCCCCAGGCCTGGCGCGACCTCACCGTCGCGTTCTGCCAGTACGTCGTCGTCGAACAGATCTGCCAGCCCAAGCTCAACGGCGGCGAAGCCGTCAAGTGGGCGTTCCCCCACACGATCAAGGAAGTCGTGGACATCGGCTCCGGCGTCGAAACCGGTGCGGGTGGCGGCAAGAACTTCGCGCAGCTCGCCGTCATCGTTCGCCCAACGCCCCTGAAGGCCGTGAAGGACGTCAGCCGCGCAAACCAGTTGATGCCGCAGAAGAGCACGTTCTTCTACCCAAAGCTCGCCACCGGTCTGTTCATGCACGGCCTCGAGTAGCCCCTCGCCAAGCACGCCCAGGAGACAACTCATGCGAATCCACCGCATCCTCGCGCTGCTCTTGACCGCCGCCCTTCCGGCACTCTCGCTCGCACAGGACCAGCCCGCGGCACAGCCCGTCCCCGCCGAAACCGCCCCGCAGCTTCCGGTCGTGACGCTCCTCGAACCCGGTCAGGCCGACGGACGCCGCGAACTCCGCTTCGCCCCAGCCACCGGCGCGGTCGAGACCATGGTCATGCGCATGAAGATGGGCATGTCGATGTCCATGGGGGGCCAGGAAATGCCCCCCAGCAGCCTCCCCGCCCAGGAGATGACCGCCCGCATCTCCGTCGACAAAATCGACGAGAACGGCGACATCCACTACTCCATGGAGTTCGTCGACGCGAAGGTCGTCGCCGATGATCAAACGCCTCCCCCCATGAAAGCCGTGATGGACGCCGCGATGTCCAAACTCGTCGGCATCCACGGAAAAGCCCACGTCTCCAGCCGGGGCATCACCCTCGGTGGCAAGATCGACGGCGGGGACAAGATGGACGCGCAGTCCCGTCAGCTCCTGGAATCCATGAACCAGTCCCTCCAGCAACTCTCCTCGCCCGTCCCCGAGGAACCCGTCGGAGTCGGCGCCAAGTGGCAGGTCGTCCTCACCCCGCGCCTCGGCGGCTTCACCCAGACCGTCACCACGGTCTACACCCTCATCGCCCTCACCCCCGACTCCGCCAAGATCGATGTCGCCATGTCCCAGACCGCCGCCGAGCAACCCCTCGAATCCGCCAGCCTCCCTCCAGGTGCAAAGGCCACGATCAAAACCGTCAAGGGAAGCGGCACCGGCTCGCTCGAAATCGCCTTCTCACGCATCACGCCCACCGCGTCCGCCATGACCACCAAGACCGACGTCAGCATGACCTTCGGCTCAGAGGGACAGGTCAGCGAGATGAAGCAGACCGTCACCAACGAACTCACAGTCCGCGGCATTTCCGGCGATTCCGCCGCTCCATCCAAGTAACCGCCCCAACACCCCCGCTCACCTGCGGTTGATCGCCGTCTGCAACCAATCGATCAACTCGTCCGTGGGCACCGCGCCCACCACCCGCGATACCTCCTGCCCCCCGCGGATCTCCACCAGCGTGGGATACCCATCAACGCCGAACGCGTCGTCCGCCGGATGCCCGTTGGTGCAGTCCACAAACGCGGCGTGTGTCTGCTTCAACAACTCCTCGACCCGCGGATCCGCCAACGCGTTGCGCTTGAGTGCCCCGCACGGCCCACACCAGTCCGCCGTGTAGAACGCGATCACGGGCTTCTGGTCCGCCGACTGCGCGCCCAACGCCGCCTCCAGCGTCACCTTCGCCGCAAACGCCGCCGGCAACGGGTGCGGTCGCGACCGCAGCCAACCTACCGCCGCCAAAACAAACACCGCCACCACAAACAGCAGCTTCTGCCTCATCGTCATCGCGGGCTCTCCATCGCTAGTCCACTAACTCGCCCGTCAGCGGTTCCACAAGATCCTTGCTCGTCACGATCCCCAGCGGCCTGCCCTGCGGGTCCTCCACCACGCCAAACCTCGTGTTCGCCTCACGCATCCGCAGAATCGCCTCGCGCAGCGACTGCTCCGGCTTGAGCCGCACGCAGTTGCTCGTCATGTCCGCGATCTTCGACTCCGGCCGCAGATGCAGGTCCACGTGCCGCACAACCCCTACGACCCGCCCGTACCGATCCACCACCGGAAATCGCGCGTGCGACGCCGCGCCGATCACCCGCAACGCCGCGGCACGGTCCGCCGAATACGGAATCGGCCGCACGCTCGCCCACGGCGTCATCTCCTCCGCAACCGTCATCGCCCCGAACCGCATCGCCCGATCCACCAGCGTCGACTGCGACTCGGAGATCGTCCCCGTCGAAACACCTTCCTTCAAGTGGTTCGCAATCCTCTGCCTCGCGTCCGTCACCGCCTCCGGCTGCAACTTCGCAAGCCTCTCGATCGCGCCCACCGTCAACTGCACGATCGGCAGCACGCCGGTGTACGTCAGCGCAATCCGCACCAACGCCAACGGCCTCGCAAACACGTACGTCAGTCGATCCGCCTCCACCCGAAACAGCTCTTTCGGCAACGCCTCCGCGAACACGAAGAAAAGCGGCGACAACACCGCGACGTTGACCAGCATCACCGCGTCCTCGCTCAGCTCGCTTCCGCTCAGCGCGTTCGTCGTCGCCAGCGAACCCACGTAATGCACGAGGTTGTTCGCGATCAGCAGCGTCCCCAGAATCAACGCCGGCCGCTCGATCTCCCGCCGCAACACCCGCGCCGACCGATCCGGCGGCGTCTTCGCAACCCGTAACTCCATCCGCACCCGACTCAGCGAATAGCAGCCGATCTCCACGCCGCTGATGATCGCCGACGCCACGATCGCCCCCAACGCCAGCAGCACCCACAGCAGAATCTCGGGGTTCATCGCACGCCCCCTTCCGCCTTCTCCAGGATCGAGATCTCCACCCGATCAACCGACCGCCCCTCTAGCGAAACCACCTTCAGCCTCACGTTCCCCAGCTTCACCCAGTCCCCAACCTGCGGCAACCGCCCCAGCTTCGCGAGAATCAAACCCCCGATCGTCGTCACCCTCGAATCCGCCGCGCCCGGCCCCGCCGCGGCAAAGAACTCCCGCCAATCACGCACGCTCAGCCTTCCCGGCGCCTCCCACACCCCCGGCGAAACCATCCGCAACTCGCTCTCCTCCGCCGCCGCCGCCGATGCGCTGTGCGTCACCAACTCGCGGATGATGTCCTCCGTCGACACCAGCCCCGTCACCGCCCCGTACTCGTCCACGCAGCACGCCAGGTCCGTTCCCGCCTCACGCATCCGGCTCAGCAACTGATCGAGCCTCGCCCGCTCCGGCACGAACAGCGGCGCCTCGATGTACGGCGCAATCGTGTGACGCCCCTGCACCTTCGATCGATTCAAATCCGGCAGCAGCTTCTGCAGCCGTACCACGCCCACCACCCCCTCGTCGATCGTGTCCTTGCACACGGGAAACTTCATGTGCCGCGTCTGCCTCGAGAGTTCCAGCACCTGCTCAACCGTCGCCGTCGCGTCCACCCACTCCATCTCCACACGCGGCACCATGACCTCGCGCACCCGCACGCTCCTCAGCCGCAGCACGTCCGCCAACTGCCGTTCTTCGTCCTTGTGCAGCACGCCCTGCTGCCCGCCCACCCGCAGCATCGCCGCGAGTTCATCCGCCGTCACCGCCGCCATCTCGCTCGCCCCAGCCGGCCGCATCAGCCGTGCCAGCGGAGCAATGACGAAGAACTCCGCCGCCGCCCGTATCGGCCACAGCACCCGAAACGCCAACAGCATCGGCCCCGTCAGCACCCTGCAGATCGCCACCCGATGCGCCGCCGCGAGTGACTTCGGCACCAGCTCCCCAAAGAGAATCAACACCAGCAGCGCCCCCACGCCCACCGCCGCCTCCGCCGCGTGACTCCCAAACGCCGCGCCCACCTTCACCGCCACCGCAAAGTACGCCGTGTTCACAAACACATTGCCCAGCAGCACCGTCACCAGAAACGCCCGCGGCGATTCCAGCAACGCCGCCACCCGCTCCGCCGCCGCCGGTGATTGCTTCCGCAGCCGGACCCGATCCGCGTGCGTCAGGCTGAACAACGCCGTCTCCGAACCCGAACACGCCGCCGACGCCGCGATCAACACGGGCAGCAGTGGGGCGGCAATGAGGTTCGTGGCGGACATCCGTGCTATCTGCTCCCAAAGTCGGCGCGACCCGGATCGTAGTTCGGATCCAGTTGCTCAATGAGCCGCTCGATGTACCGCCACGCGTTCAACTCTCTTCGAATCTCAACCGTCTCCGCACCCTGCGCAAACAGCCGCGCAACCCGTCCCTCGTACTCTCCCCTCTGCACAGCCGCCCACGCCTGCCACCGAGCCCGCGCCCCCTCATCGCCACTCGCCAACGCCTCCTCAACCTCCTCACGCGTCCCCATCATCGCCGCCAG
Source organism: Phycisphaerales bacterium (assembly GCA_044359425.1). Taxonomy (GTDB): domain Bacteria; phylum Planctomycetota; class Phycisphaerae; order Phycisphaerales; family UBA1924; genus JBEIUO01. The sequence goes on along the minus strand of JBIKMF010000073.1, from coordinate 4,661 downwards.
AAACCCCCGGGGCAGCTCCTTCGACGCCCCGCCAGCCTCATCCCCCCGTAGCGCCAGCAACGCCGCCGCACGCGTTTCCGGGTTCTCCAGCACCCGACGCGCCTCGTTCAGCCCCGCCGCCACCACGTCGTCCTCCTCCCCCGCGTCCGGGTGCGCCCCGCTGATCCGCGCCAAGTACGCGCGCGAAATCTGCTGGCCCGTCAGCCCGTACTCCGCCGGAAGCCCCAGCACCGCAAATGGGTTCAGAACCGTCGCCACGCCGCCTCCATCCCCTCCTCCCTCGAATCAGATCTCCCCGGTTTGACGAACCCGGGCCCAGAATGGACGATATGTCAGGCCGCGGACCCTCGCGGCGGCAACACGCCGCCCCCAGAGCCCGGTCGAAAGGAAGTGCTCGTGAGCCAACACATCGGCATCGTGGGAGTCAGCCCCGAGGGCGCAGCGATTTTCTACCAGCGCCTCGCCCGCCGGGCGACCCACGTCCTCCCCGCGGACTGCCAACCCCGGCTCACCATGCACAACGAGCCCCTCAACTCCTACCTCGAAGCCATCCGCCACGACGATTGGCACGCCGTCGGCCGTCTCCTCCGCAAAAGCGCCGACAACCTCGTCCGCTGCGGCGCCGAACTCCTCGTCACCCCCGACAACGTCGTCCAGCACGGCGTTTCGTTGGCAGAAGTCGGCTCCGTCGTCCCCTGGCTCACCATGACCGAACTCGTCGCCGCCGCCGTCGCCGCCGACGGCCGCTCAAAAGTCGGCATCATCGGCACCCAGCTCGTCACCAACTCCTCCACCTACCAAACCTTCCTCGGCCTCCGCGGCATCAAAGTCGTCCCTCCCGAAGCCCCCGACTCCGCCCTCCTCGAGGCCGTTATCTTCGGCGAACTGATCTTCGGCCGCCTCAGCGACGAATCCCGCACCTTCGTCCGCCGCCTCCTCGATTGGTACAAGGCCAAGGGTTGCGACGGTGTCATCCTCGCCCTCAGCGAAGGTGCGATGCTCGTCGAAGACGTCGTCTCCCCCCTCCCCATCTACGACGCCTCCGCCGTCCTCGCCGAAGCCGTCCTCGCCCGCCTCGCCGCCCAGACTCAATCTCCACGTGTCTGATTCCCGGCGACAGGCCCGGAAACCTCCATTTCGGCAACCCCTCCTCAGCTCGGCTCGAATAACATGTGCCGAACAGGCGGTGTCGGGGCGGCAGGGCCAAAACCATGCTGTCCAGATCCCCGTCTGACCCCGAACTGGGGACCCCGGCTGGACGAACCCGGTTTCCGCGCGGTATGCTGGGTTCGGAAGGCTCTGTTGAAGCCCCCGTGGTATTCCCTTGCACTGATCCCGGAGCGGATCGGTCCTTGGAAACGCGGGGGGGAGATCTCGCGATTGGATCGCGTGGTCCTCACCGCGACAGCGCCTCCCGTCGGGTGCACCAGAAATGCACCCGGCCGCAGATATTGCTTCCACTTTGGAGCCCGCAATGAGCAGATGGGACTTCCGTGCGTTGCTGTCGAAGAACGTGACTTCTCCGAGCTTCGCGCGCCGGACCGCGAGTTTGATCGAACGAATCACCCTCCGCGCTGGACGCGCGCTCGGTCTTCGCTCGAGCTTCGGCATGGCCGCCGAGGGGCTGACCGCCCTCGAAGAACGCCGCCTCCTCGACGGTGACTTCGGCTCCGCCGTTGTCATCGATATCGACGACGTCACCCAACGTGGCTCCGCCGCCGGCGACATCTCCCCCGTCGTCAACGGCAGCGACTTCGATTACTACCAGTTCGTCGCCCCCGCCGATGGCTTCGTCAGTGTCCTCGCCGACACCCGCAACGAAGGTGCGCCCACCACGCTCAACACCCGCGTCACCGTCTACAACGCCGCGCAGACCGAGATCACCTCCGGCTCCAACAACGGCGTCCTCACCAGCGGTACCGCCACCGACGGCTGGGCCGGCTTCATCGCAACCGCCGGTCAGACCTACTTCGTCGTCGTCTCCCGCGAGTCCGGCTCCGGCTCCTACACCCTCCAGGTCAACGCCGAAAACGTCGGCTTCGAGATCGCCGACACCGACGACATCGTCCCCGGCTTCGCCGGCATCGCCCGCGAGCTCGGCAGCGAAATTCCCGACGGCTTCTTCATCCCCATCACGCCCATCCAGGGCACGCTGACCCAGGTTCAGCAGGACATCGTCTACCGCTACGTCGTCCCCGACCGTGCCGACTTCAACAGCCTCGTCACCGTCAACGCCCAGGTCACCCAGCAGGACCTCTCCATCCGCCTCGATTCCCGCATCGATATCTACAAGCAGTCCAGCTCCACCGGCGCCGTCACCCGCCTCGCCTTCGACTCCGACGCCGGCCGCCTCAACGACGCCTTCACCACCTTCCGCGCCGAAGTCGGCGAAACCTACTTCATCCGCATCCGCTCCGACGAAATCCAGCCCGCCCGCAGTGACTTCGGCACCGGCACCTTCTTCCTCGTCCTCGATGGTGTCGCCACCGAACTCCCCATGAACCACGTCACGCGTCGCGGCAACACCGCCGACGCCTTCAACGGCTTCGGCGATCCCACCAACGCGCCCCCCGCTCCCTTCCCCGAAGTCGACCCGCCCGTCTTCCAGGTCAACGCCCACGTCTTCGAGTCGCAGGGCAACGGCCTCACCATCGCCAACGCGCAGGGCACGGGCCTCGACCCGATCAACGACCCCGCGATGGCGCTCTTCAACGACGCCGGCACCCGCCTCGCCTTCAACGACAACTTCGCCGGCACCGCCCCACAGCTCCAGGTTCAGCTCCAGGGTGGCAACCAGTACTTCATGATCGTCGACGGCTTCGACATCCAGGGCGGTACCCAGTACCTCCTCTTCAACGAGAGCAACCACACCTTCGACGCCACTCAGCCCAACGACGACCACATCAACACCCCCGGCGCCGGCACCCTCGAAAACGCCCTCCGCTCCTTCACCGGCGCAACCCCCATCGTGTGGAGCGATCCCTTCCACACCTTCGATGGCAACGGCAACCTCGTCCGTGATATCGGCATGCGCGTCACCGGCACCGGCGAAGGCCGTATCCACGCCGCGGGTGACTCCGATATCTTCAAGATCACCATCCCCACCAACCAACTCGGCAACGCCACCGGCGACAACGACGACGCCGGCGGTTCGCTCTTCGTCGGCGGTGCCTTCTCCCGCGCCGGCCAAAGCCTCGTCTACCCCACCGTCTCCCGCAATCTCGCGGTCTGGGACGCCAACGACTACTGGTACACCGGAAACCAGAGCTGGGACGCGAACTTCGACGCCCAGTACGGCTTCTCCGACAACCCCGACACCCTCAACACCGACAGCGCCATTATCCACACCATGTTCGATTGGGATACCGATCCCACCGGTGACGGCGGCGCTCCGGAAGGAATGACCGACCACGTCCTCATCGTCGGCGGCGACTTCACCCTCGCCATCCCCGACCCGTTCGGCGGCCCGCCCATCCTGATGCAGAACATCGCCGCCTGGGTCCAGGACTGGAACACCGGTGAGTTCGGCTGGAGCAACGCCCTCGGTGATCTCGATGGCCCCGTCCGCGCCGCCATCGTCGTCGATGAACCCGCCCCCTCCGGCGGCGGCGATGACCCCGACCCTTACCTCATGGTCGGTGGTGAGTTCACCGGTGGTGCAGCACTGTTCACCCCCTTTGGCTTCGTTGACCTCGGCCTCAACGGCTCCGTCTTCTCCTTCGCCGCCTACGACGCCGCCGACCCCGGCGAAGGCCAGACCGAAAGCGAAGATCCGCCCCTCCCCGAAGTCGTCAACCCCGAAGACCCCGGCCTCAAGCTCTACATGGGCGGTGAGTTCGACGGCGTCGACGACCGCGGCCTCAACTTCCAGAACATCGCCTCCTTCAGCATCAACACCGGCCTCGTCCGCTCCATCTTCGAAGGTGCCGGCGTTGACCCCGCCGATCCCCTCCCCAACCCGCCCCCCCACGCCCTCAACTTCGGTGTCATCAACGGCCCCGTCTTCTCCATGACCAACTTCACCGATCTCGCCTGGGATCCCAACGTCGACGACGAAGAAGCAGCCGACGTCCTGGTCATCGCCGGCGAGTTCACCGACGCCGGTGGCAACGCAGTCAGCAACCTCACCGCTTTCGGCTACCCCATCGACTCCGTCACCGCCGCCCTCGAACCCCTCCCCCCGGAAGAACAGTTCCTCCGCTGGGACGTCGACGCGATGGACGGCGGTCTCAACGGCCCCGTCTTCACCGTCACCACCTGGAACCCGCCTGAGATCAACAACACCCCCAACGACGACACCCGAATCCTCGTTGTCGGCGGTGACTTCGATGACCGCGATACCAACATCGATACCTACGACGGCGAAAACTGGGACCTCGGCTTCTTCGGTGACGGCACCGACGGAATCGTCCGCACCATCAGCGCCGTCCTCGACGTTCAGGAAGTCGCTATCGCAGACGACCTCCTCGGCGGCACCGACCAGCAGGAAGTCATCTACATCGGCGGTGAGTTCGACAACGTCCTCCCCGGCTTCCCCAACCCGCCCCTCCGCGTCAATAAGGTCGCCCAGTACTCCGCCTTCCACAACGCCACTTTCAACGTCGACTTCTTCGCTTGGCGCGGCATGCAGCTCGGTGTTGGCGTCGACGTCGAAGCCGACT
>JBIKMF010000081.1:0-12855 GCA_044359425.1 Phycisphaerales bacterium | reverse complement strand
TCAACTCCTGTGACCTGGAGGAACACCGACATCTGAACCTCGACGACCGTCGCGGTCTTCGCGGCACGCACGGTGTAGTTGAACATCGTGAGGCCCGCGGGCATCTGGGCACTCATGGAGATCGAGATGTCGCCTTCGAAGTCCTTCTCTCGACGGATTGTGAACTCGATGGGCTCTGGCAGCCCTTGGATGTGGACACGTTCGAGCCTGCCGCGCTCTACGAAGTCGATGCGCGTGATGGAGGGCTCGAACTTGGCGAGACCCTCGGAGTCGAGGATCGAATCCGCGACGCGCTCGCGCGGTGCGCGGTATGTGCGGCGGGAGGCCGCGGTGAGGAGGGGGATACCCGGTTCTGTCATGCTGGGAATCGTACCGCGCCGTCGCGTTCAGATTCGGTGAGCGGTCGACGCGGCGAGACCTCCGTGCTACCTTGCGGGATGCTCCGGTTGATCCCCATACTGGTTCTGGTCGCGTTGTGGGTGGGCGCGTGCGGGGCCAGCCCGCACCGAACACATCATGCCGACCCCGTCCGCCGCGGCCACTCGCACAACGACTACAACCGCAAGCGTCCCCTGCAGCAAGCCCTCGAACTCGGGTACGGCTCGATCGAGGCGGATATCTGGCTCGTCGACGGCGTGCTGCTGGTGGGGCACGACCGCGAGGATCTGAAGCCCGAACGGATGCTGGTCGCCATGTATCTGGATCCGCTCGCAGCGAGAGCCCGCGAGCGCGGGGCGATCTACGGGAAGGATGACCCGCCGCTGCAGTTGCTCATCGACATCAAGAGCAGCGGCGAGCGAGCCTACGCGGCGTTGCACGAACTGCTGCGCGAACGGAGCGACGTCTTCAGCGAGTGCAACGACGGTCGCGTGACCGAGCGAGCGGTAAAGGTGGTGATCTCGGGCGCGTGCCCGCGAGAGACGATCGCGGCGCAGACACGCCGCTGGGCGTTTGTCGACGGCCGCAAACGCGATCTCGAAGGCGATGCCGGAGCACCGACGTCGCTCGTGCCGCTGGTGAGCGAAGCGTGGACGACATACTTCTCGTGGCCCGGCATCGGCGAGATGCCGGAAGCCCAGCGTGCGAAACTCCGCGAACTCGTGACAAGAGCGCACGCCCGCGGCTACACGCTGCGATTCTGGGGCGCGCCGCAGGTCGAGGGAATCTGGCGCGAGCAGTACGCCGCGGGGGTGGATTGGATCAACGCGGATGATCTGAAGAAGGGGGCGGAGTTTTTGAGGGGGAGGTGAGGCCGAGCAATGGGAAGGCGGCCCCAGCGACACCGACTATGCGGCGCCGGAAACCTTGAACGCAGCCAGCGACCGCTCGTAGACCGTGAGCTGGGTCGCGGTTTCGGTCTCGACGGATAGGAAATCATCGATGACCTTGTTGCCGACGACGCCCACCGCTGCCGCGAGAATAACGTTGAAGTAGCTTGATGAAGCACCACGAACGCCGCGGAACGAGATTGTGACCCGGTTGCCCTGTCGAAGGGCAGCGGCCACGAGGTCGGCAATCCTTCCAGCGCACTCAACCACAGGCTTCTCGTCGCTCGTGTGGTCGGCAGCTGTGATGGTCACGCGGTTCATAGTGTTTCATCCGGAAGTCGACCCGCACGGGCCGTGAGCGGCAGGGTGAAGAAGACCGCCGTGCCGGGAAAGACCGTCCTTGTTCTCTCGATCTCGACGGAGCTTCCGACGGATCGCGCCACGGCATCCGACGAGAACACCGCGATGCGACCTTGGACTATATCCATGAGGCAGAACAGGTTGCTGACGCCCAATCCCATGTTATTGGGCCTGGATTTGGAGCTCACGCCGCCACGAGAGATGAGTCGCAACGCGGTCTCTGCATCCTTGACCGCGGGGCGGGCGCGCCGCAAGCTTGCGAGAACGCCCATGCCCCGGTCAACGATCCCGACTCGAACCTCTTGCGACGCTGAGAAGTACCGCGCGGACATCACTCCTCCGATCGGTGAGTCGGAGTGATCGATGACGTTCTGAGTCACTTCCTGCACACATGTTCGGAGGTTGTCTTCGGTATCGAGATCAATCGCGCGATGCCTTCGCACCAGCTTGAGGAGCCCGTTAGCAAGGTCGCCCCTGGCCTCGCGAAACTGCATCAGAGGGATGGTCTCGCAATCCCGGTGATCGGGCTCTGGGGCAGGCCCCCCGGCGAAGTGCATGCTCATCCCCGAGAACGCGCAGTACGCTCGTAACTCGACAGGCGCGGTCGGAAGCTTGACTTTCGGATCCTGTCCGAGCTGCCTGCCCCGAAGGACCGTCGCGAAAAGCACCGATGCGGCCCATGGGCCCAGGTACTCCACACCTCCGCAGCGGATCTCCCACTTGCGTGGGGTGGACTCGCGGTGAATCAACTCGAGCTGGTCAAGAAGACGCCGCATATCGAACTCTGCGTCGTCGATCTTGCCGGAGAGCGAAACTCGCATACGTCCTCCTACACCACTCGATCGTCCTTCGCGATCCCCAGCGCCGGCCTCACATCCAGCTGCACCAACGTCGCCCCGGTCTTCTCCGCGAGCATCCGCTTGGCCGTGTCGGGATCAACGTAGTCGCTGTGGCACGACAGCTTGGCTTCCTCTTCACTCTTCCCCACTGCCGATTGCCCATTCCCCATTGCCTTCTTCGTCTTGTTCGCGAGCTTGTGGATTTCATCCGGGCTCAGCACGCCGCGCTTCGCGAGGATCTCCTGCTGTTCGGCGGTGAGCGCCGCGGAGCGGACCGGCTTGCCGCGCTCGAAGCCCTCGGCCTTGCCGCTCATGAACTCCTGGATCTCCTTGCTGATCCGCACGCTGCACCAGTCGTGGCCGCACATCGCGCAGAAGTCCGTGTCCACGTCGAGGTCCTCGTCGTGGTACGCGCGGGCGGTGTCGGGATCGAACGAGAGCTCGAAGTGCTTCTCCCAGTTCAACGCGGCACGCGCCTTGGTCAACTCATCGTCCTGGTTGCGCGTGCCGGGGATGCCCAACGCGATATCCGCGGCATGGGCCGCGATCTTGTACGCGATGCACCCCTGCTTCACGTCGTCCTTCTTCGGCAGACCCAGGTGCTCCTTCGGCGTGACGTAGCAGAGCATCGCCGCGCCGTGGTAGGCCATCGCGGTGGCGCCGATGCAGCTCGTGATGTGGTCGTAGCCGGGGAACATGTCCGTCACGAGCGGGCCAAGCACGTAGAAAGGTGCGCCGTGGCAGAGCGTGCGCTGCACCTTGGCGTTCCACTCGATCTGATCGAAGGGCACGTGCCCCGGGCCCTCGATCATCACCTGCACGCCCTTGCGCCACGCCCGCTCGGTGAGTTCGCCGAGGGTCTCCAGTTCCGCGATCTGCGCGGCGTCGGTCGCGTCCGCCAGCCCGCCCGGCCGCAGGCCGTCGCCGATCGAGAAGGTCACGTCGTACTGACGGAGGATGTCGCAGATCTCCTCCCAGCGGTCGTACATGATGTTCTCTTTGCCGTGCACCAGCATCCACTTCGCGAGCAGCGAACCGCCGCGGCTGACGATGCCGATGAGGCGGTTCTTCACGTACTTGAGGTGCGCGCGACGCACGCCCGCGTGGATCGTGAAGTAGTCGACGCCCTGCTGCGCCTGCTTGTGCAGGCTGTCGGCGATCGTGGCCCAGTCGAGGTCCTCGATCTTCTTGCCGATGATCATCGAGTAGATCGGCACCGTGCCGATGGGCACGGTCGAGTTGCGGATGATCGCGTCGCGGCAGGCGTCGAGATCGCCGCCGGTGGACAGATCCATCACCGTGTCCGCGCCCCACTTCTCGGCCCACTTGAGCTTCTCGACCTCTTCGTCGGTGCCGCTCGACACCGGGCTCGCGCCCATGTTCGCGTTCACCTTCGTGCGGCTCGCGCGCCCGATCGCCATCGGGTCGAGCTTGTACTTGAGGTGGTTGATGTTCGCCGGGATCACCAAGCGCCCCGCGGCGATCTCATCGCGCACCGCCGCGGCGCCTTGGCCGGGGAAGAGCACCTCAAAGTGCGGCTCGCGATCGGCGACGCGCTGCATCTGCGGCGTGATGATGCCCAGACGTGCGGACTCGAGCTGCGTGATGGGCGCGAAGCCCTTCGGGTGCATCACATGGCGGAGCGTGCCGCGAGCTTCGACGAACGTCTTCTCGACGAGATCGGGGCTCACGCGAGCATCGGGGTTCATGGCGGCACCGACCCAGGTGCTCCATCCCGCGGGGAGGAAATCCCACGCGGTCTTGTCGCTCGGCGCGGGCATGCCGGGGGCGTTGGGGCTGCTGAAGGTGAGCGGCCCGCCGACATCCGGCGCGTTGGCGAAGGAGCCGGGCGTGGTGACGCTCGGGGTGGTGCCGGGGTTGAAGCCGCCGCGGAGCGGGGGGAGGAAGCGGGGGGCCGTCGACATGAGCAACCTCGTCAGCGTGAAGGCTGGATGGGAAGACCGAACGAGTTGGAGTGATTCCGGTTCGTTCGCTTCCCTCCGCCGGTACAAACCGGATCAGGTTCTACGGGTGCATCTCAGCGATCGGCCCCGAATGGCCGCCGCGCCCCGAGCGAGCGAAATGATAGGCCTCCGGGAGCCTTCGGCTTAGCCCATCGGGCACCCCGCCCGGCTCCACTCCACCACGCTGCTCTGCGGCAGGGGGTTCACCCCCAGGTGGCGCAGCATGTTCAGGCACTGGGCCCGGTGGTGCATGCCGTGGGTCGTCACATGAGTGATCACCACCGCTCGGGAGTACCGGTACACCGTCCCGAGCCGCTCACGCTCCAGGATCTCGTCGAGGGGGCCGAGCCGGGCGCACGCCGCAACATCTCGGGCGTTCTCGTCGATCATCCGCGCGAGTTCCGTCGCGGATCGGCGCGGGGCCTCGTCGATCCACGGCCGCGGAGTACGCCTGCCGAGCACATCCGACCACACCATCATCGCGCCGACGACGTGGACCAGGGTGTCGTGGAGCGAACCGCATCCGATCTCGAACCTGCGGTGCAGTTGCTCTGTGGTGAGCGCTTCGCACGCTCGCGCGATGTTCAGATTTGCCCAACGGTCGTGCGCGAGCTGGATGTCGATCGGGTCGGTGGCGTTCATGTGCGTTCTCCCTTGTTGTCGCTTATCAGATGCATGATACCCCTTGGATGCCCCCCGTTTCGGTGTGGTGGTTCGCCCCGGCGACGCCGCGCCGTCCCCTTCGTTCTCGTCATCGCGACCGTCACACGCCGTACCCGAAAGGAGCGCACCGTCGGGGATCCGCATGACGCCAGGCTCGCTCGCCGATACTCCCACGCGTTTCTACACCGCTCCGGAGCTTTCGCATGCATGTGGGCAAGGGCTTGTTCTTCTCTGTGATCTCTGCCGCCGTTGCCGCGGGGTTGTGGTGCGGCCTGATCGCCGCGACCGGGTGGGGCCTGTGGCTCGCCGCCCCGCTTATCGGGCTCGCCGCGGGATTGGGGATGTCCTGCTACGGGGCCCAGAAATCAAACGGGGCGGGCAAGGCTCTGGCCGCGATCACCGCCGTGCTGGCGATCGTCGTCGTCCGCTTCTTCGCGGTATCCACGTCTGTGACGGAGCACCTCACCCTCACCGAGGACGACGTGCTCGGCCACGTGGCGTCGCGGGTCGCCTCGGAACTCGAGGCAGAGGGAGTCGACGACCTGTACACGGCGGACGGCGACTTCTCGCCCGCCGTCTACTCCCGCGCCCAGCGCCGATGGTCGCAGATGCCCGAGACCGAGCAGGACGCCCTCATCGCGCAGCTCCAGGCCAACGCCGACGGCGCGGCAGCGATCCTCACGCCCCTCGCCCTCGTGGTCGACTTCGGTATCTTCGGCTCGCTCTGGACCATCGCGGCCGTCGTTGCCGCGGTCGCGTCGTCGGGGTCGCAGCCCAAGCAGGAACAGGAAGTCGAGGAGCCCGTGAAGCTCCCCGCCTCGCTCGGTGGAGGCACGCTCGGCGCCGGGCTGCCCGCGGCACCGCTCGCATCCGTCAAACGCCCCGCGCCTCCGGTGGTTACGGGTGGTCTGCCCGGCATGCCGCCGCCGTCGAACGGTCTCCCGGGGATGCCCCCCGCGCAGGGCGCACTTCGCTTCCCGCGCATGGAGGGCGTGGAGTCGCCGAAGAACGACGAGGGCACCAGCGGGCGAGCCGCGGCCTGATTACTTGTTGAGGTCGACCGGCTGCTTGCCGATCGTGCCCTTGAGGAAGTCCGCCAGGCGCTGGTTGAAGTAGATTCGGTTGTCCAGCTTGGCGAACCCGTGGCCCTCGTCGGGTGCGACGAAGAGCTGGGGCATGAGGCTCATGTCCTTGCGAGCGAACGCCTGGTCCTTGAGCTTGGTCGCGAGTTGCATCGCTTCCTCAACCGGCACGCGCGGGTCGTTGAACCCGTGCGCGATGAACATCGGGACGTTGATCCGGTCCGCCTTGTGGATGCTCGAAACGCTCTTGAGGAACTCCGGGTCGGTCAGCGGGCCGTACTCCACCTCGCGGAGCTTGCGGCGATAGCCGCTGGTCTTCTCGAGGAACGTCTGCAGGTTCACGATGCCCACCACGTTCACGCCCGAGCCGAAGATCCGCTGCGACCGCTTGCCCTCGTCCACGCGCATCTGATCCTCGACGAGGCACGCGACGCTCATGAAGCCGCCGTACGAGCCGCCGTACGTCGCCACGCGCCCCGCGTCGGTGTAGCCGTTGCTCACCAGCCACTCCGCGGCATCAACACCGTCGCGCACGCTGTCCCAGCGCTTCTTGTAGTCGTCCATCATGTGGAACTCGCGGCCGTAGCCCGTGGAGCCGCGGACGTTGGGCTGCATCACGCCGAACCCTTCGTTCAGCAGATACTGAATCGTCGCCGAGAACGTCGGGCGAGACTGACCCTCGGGCCCGCCGTGGTAGTTCACCACGAACGGGATCGCCGAGCCCTTCGTGTAGCCCTTGGGAAGCCAGAGGAACGCCGGCACCTCAAGGCCGTCGAAGGCCTTGTACTTGACCAGCTCGGGGAGCGGGAAGCCGGAGAGATCCAGGCCCTGGGTGTCCGCCGTGGTGATCTGCTTCGCGACAAGCTGTCCGTCGCTAGCCGCGGAGATCTTCGTCGTGAACGCAAGCCCCGGGGTTCTTGCGTTGTTGAGCGACCAGATGATCCGATCGCCGTCCAGGCTCGCAAGGCTCACGACGCCGGGCTCGATCGCCGGCAGCCGAACCTCGTCGAAGCTCGGGAGGCGGTACACATGCAGCTTGCCGTAGCCGTCCTCGTTGGTCACCACCGCGAGCAGCGTCTTGTCCTCGTTCATCGACGCGCCCTCGATCTCAAACGCGTCCAGCGAAGGGATCGGCTTGGTCATCGTGCCGTCGGCGAGGTCCCTGCTGAAGAGCTGGGCCTTCCCGCTCTGGAAATCGCTCACCAGCAGCGCCGTCTGGTTGTCGGGCATGTACGCGACCCAGTCGGAAGCGCTCGTCGCCGTTCCCGCCTTGGGCGTCATGTCCGTCATCTCGCCGGTCATGACGTTCAGCTCGAAGATCGACGTGTCCGACGCCGACCGGTACTCGCCCACCAGCAGCTTGGTCTGATCCGGATTGATGTCCGAAGCGCCCCAGCTCCCCGGCTTGCCCATCAGCTTCGTCGTCTTCCCCGTGGCCAGGTCGTGCCGGTAGACGTAAAAGTCGTTCGGGCTCTCTGCGTTCCCCGTGAACACAAACCCGGAGGAATCACGCAGCCAGAAGTTCGCGGCGAACTGCACCTTGGCGTCGCTGGCCGCCGGCGTCACGTCCTTCGTCTTCGTGTCCATCACCGAAATCTGCGTGTTCTCGTTCCCGCCCACCGCGTGGAACAGCAGGATCTTCGTTCCGTCCGGCGAAAGCGAGTACCCGGACAGGCCGTCCGCGAAGCTCGTCAGCTTCGTCATCTTGGCGCCGGGTCCCGCTGCCTCGCCTTCCACCTTGTACAGCTGGAAGATCCCCTCCGGCCAGTCCCGCACGTACATCGTCCCGTCCGGCGCGATGCTCGGCGCACCGGGGGTCCGGATCTTCAGGAACCGTTCGAGTGTTGAGGCCCCCTCCTCCGCCGCCGCGACCGGGCTCGTCGCCACCGGGTCGGACGCGACCGCAACGCCAGCGAAGGAAAGCAGGAACGCCACAGACAGCAGGGTGTTTCGGGTCATCATGCCCGAAGGGTAGGCGCCGGGGCCTTCCCCTCACCACGCCCCCTTCTCACCCCCCTCCTCCCCCTCATTCCGCCCGAGGCTCCACCCGGACCAGCCGCGCATTGAGCAACTGAACCGCCTGCCGCACCAACGGGTGCTCGTTCATGTTCGGCAGGGCCTTCGCCTCCGCAGCCACGACCGGGGCCTGGGCCTCCGTCGCGGCACTGAAGTCCACCTTCATCGTGCGTCCGAAGGCCGCGTGCAGCGCCGTCTCGATCTCGTACGTGTGGGACCTGGCCGTCGAAATCAGTTTCGAATCGACCACCACCACCGCGCGATCGTGGCTCGCCTCCCGCAGGGACATGTCGCCCACGAGGATCTCGAGCCGCCGGTTCCCCCCGCACGCCCGCTCGACCCGATTCCACATCTGCGCCACGTCCGCCAGCTCATCAGCAGTGGGGGGCCTGAGGGCCGGTGCCGACGCAGCCTTCGACTCAGGGGCACCCGGCTGCGGACGCACGGTCGGCGCAGCCGGAGTCGGCCGGTTCTGGATCGGTTGGATCGGGGCCGCTGGTTTCGGAGGAGCAACGGCGGACGGCGCGGGAGCGGCCGCCGCCGTCAGCGTTTTTTTGGCTCGGGCACTCCCGACATGCCCCGGCCGGTCACCAGGGCCGTCGCGTCCGCGATCTTCTCCGTCAGGGCCAGCCGTACCAGCACCGCCTCGAACAGAATCCGGGGCACCGCGCTGTTCTTCGCCGCCCGCTGCACGTTCTCGCACAGCACGATCATGTGGCTCAACCCTGCCGCGTCGAACTTCTCCGCACGCGCCGCTTCCGTCGCCCGATTGTCATCCGTCAGTTCCACGAGCGGCGTCTTCGGGCCGGCTGCCGCGAGCACCATCAGGTCCCGCAGCCTCGCGAGCAGCGAGTCCAGCGCCTGATCGGTCGACGTGCCCCGGTCCAGGAGCGCCTGCGCCTGCGTGAGAACCTCGCCCGCGTCGCCCTCGGCGATCGCGTCGATCATCTTGGAGGTCACTTCGCGGTCCGGAAGCCCCAGCAGTTCTTCGAGCAGTTTCAGCGTGAGGTGCTTCTGCCCCGACGCCAGCACCCGATCCAGCAGGCTCAGGCCGTCACGCATCGAGCCCGCGGCGATCTTCGCGATCGTGAACAGCAACTCCGGGTCCGCCGTGAGCGACTCCTGCTTCACCACGTTCCCGAGGTGCTCCGCGATCTGCGCCGTCGAGATGTTCCGGAAGTCGTACCGCTGGCAGCGCGACTGGATCGTCGCCGGCACCTTCTGCGGGTCCGTCGTGCACAGGATGAACTTCACGTGCTCCGGCGGCTCTTCCATGATCTTCAGCAACGCGTTGAACGCGTTTGGCGAGAGCATGTGGACTTCGTCGATGATGTAGATCTTGTACTTGCCCCGCAGCGGCCGGTACGCCGAGTTTGCGATCAACTCCCGGACATTGTCAACGCCCGTGTTGCTCGCGGCGTCGATCTCGATCACGTCCACGTCCTTGCCCGTCATGATCGCCGCGTCGACGTCCGGCGATCCGCCGTTGAGCGCCTTCGCGAACAGGCGCGCGGACGTGGTCTTCCCCACGCCCCGCGTCCCGCAGAACAAATAGGCGTGCGCGACGCGATTCGCGTCGATCGCGTTCTGGAGCGTGCGTGCAATGGGGGCCTGACCTACGACCTGATCGAAGGACTGAGACCGGTACCGGCGTGCGAGGACGGTGTAGGACATGGCCGGAGTTTATCGCGTGTGTCCCGCCCCGCGACCGCGGAAGCAAGGGAAAGAAGAAAACCCCGCGCGACCGACGGCCAGGACACCGACGGCACCGGATGAAGCTCGCTTATGGCTGCTGCGGTCAAGCCCTGACCAGGTTCACGGTCCACCCGTGCACCGGGCCCGGCCGTCGGTCGGGCGGGGTTCTGGATCCAGTATAGCCGTCAACTCCGGCCGGCGGGGTACCGCCCTCGCGACCCCCGCTCCGACGTCAATCCTCCGGAATCGCGTCGCTGGAGGCGATCTCCCGGAACTTGTGCCGCAGCTTGCGGGTCACCGGGCCCTCGCCCGAACTGATCCGGTGCGGCTCGTTGTCGATATCGACCTGGTTCACCGCGATGATCTCCGCCGCCGTGCCCGTCAAGAACACCTCGTCGGCGTTCAGCACGTCGTCCAGACGCATCATCTTCTCCGTCACCGTCAGCCCGCACATCGGGGCCAGTTCAGACATGACGAATCGACGCGTCACGCCCTCCAGCAACCCGCTCTCGCCGCTCACCGGCGGGGGCGTCAGGATCTTCCCGTCCTTGATCACGAAGATGTTGTCGCCCGTGCACTCGGTCACCCAGCCGTCGGTCGAGAGCATGATCGCCTCGTCGCACCCCTGCTCGATCGCCTCCACCTTCGCGAGGATGTTGTTCAGGTAGTTCAGGCTCTTGATCCGCGGGTCCAGACACGCCACCGGCGTCTTCGGCCGCTTCGCCACAACCACCCGCATCCCCGACTCATAGAACTCGGGGGCGTACAGCCGGATCTGGTCCGCCACGCAAATGATCCCCGGCATCGGGCAGCGACGGGGGTCAAGCCCCAACGTGCCGAACCCGCGCGTCACCACCAGGCGGATGTACCCGTCGTCCAGGTTGTTCACCCGGATGCACTCCCGCTGGACCTCTTCCATCTCCGCGGGCGAGATCGGGATCTTCAGGTGAATCCGCTCCGCGCACCGGTACAGCCGCTCGATGTGCTGCTGGCACTTGAAGATCTTCGACTTGTAGACCCGGATCCCCTCGAACACGCCGTCGCCGTACAGCAAGCCATGGTCGTACACGCTCACCAGCGCCTGGCTCTTGGGCACCATCCGGCCGTTCACCCACACGAGCGGCTTCTCGCCGATCTCTGCCGGGCTCGGCCACAGCGATGCAAGCTTGTTCAAGGGACGGGGAGGCAGTGCTTCGGGTGTGTTGTGCATGGGTGCGCTGCTGGTCGTGGCGGTCACGGGCTAAACCTGCGGGCGGGAATCCTCTCCGCGCGCGGGCCCGTTGAGCTGCTCCGCACGCGAACACTCGCGATGATACGCCCCCCGTTCCCCCTCCGCGTCCTTCCGGCTCAGGCTTCGCGAACTTCTGCGCCCACCGCCGCCTTCAGGTGCGAAACCACCGCCGCCGCCGGGGCATCAATCTCCTCGTGACGCAGCGTCCGCTCCGCGTCGCGGAAGACCAGCCGCAGCGTCACAGACTTCTTCCCCGCACCGATCTGCTTGCCCCGGTACGTCCCCACAAAGCCGCACCCCTCCAGCCAGGGAACCTTCGACGCCCGCACCCCAGCCTCAACCTGCGAATATGCGACCGTCTCCGCAACGATGAACGAGATATCCCGCTCGATCGCCGGGAACGCCGGCAACGCGTGCACCTTCGACCGCGCCGGGAACGCTGCGATCAGCCCCGCCAGCGACAGTTCCGCGCCCACCACCGGAGTCTCCAGGTCAAAGCCCCCCAGCACCGCCGGGCTGACCACGCCCACATACCCCAGCCGCTGCCCGTTCAAGAGAAGCGACGCGTACCCCTCACTCCCGATCGCTGCGCAGTGCGATTCTCCCGGAACAAACTCGAGGTTCGCCGCCGGCCCCGCGAGCGCTCTCACAAGCGAGCCGATCGCCCCCTTCATCGTCCGCAGTCCCTGTTGGATATCCGACACTCCCGCCGTCTTCCCCGCGAACGGGCAATCCACCAGCATCGCGACGTTCACGTTCTCCACGCTCGCCCCCCCGGGCTGCTGCGCGAAGACCGACCCCGTCTCGAACAAGCGGATGCCCCCCTGGACCTCCACGCGCGCGTTGCGATTCACCCGGCGGCTCGACAGCAACCCGACCAGCACGCTCGGACGCAGCGCGGGCTCGTGCGCGCGACGCTCGTCGTCCACCTCAACCCGCTCCAGCCCCTTGGGCATGAACGCCTCCGCGTGCTCGCGCCCGCAGAACGAGAACGTCACCGTCTCGAAGAACCCCAGCCCCGTCAGCGTCGACGAGATCTCCCGCCGCGCCGACTCCGAGTTCTGCGGCCCTCTCACCGCCAGGGTCATGCGTGGCGCGACCGGGATCGCATCCAGCCCCTTGATGCGAGCAACCTCCTCGATCAGATCCACTTCCCGCGTCAGGTCCGGGCGATACACCGGCGGCACCGCCGCGACCTCGTCGCCGGCCCTGCCGATCGGTTCGATCGTCACCTCCAAGCGACGCAGAATCTCAAAGCACTCCTCCCGCGACACATCGATGCCCAGCAGTTCTCGCACCTTCGTGGGACGGAAGCGGATCCGCGTGGGCGACGGCAGGGGACTCCCCGCCGACAGCATCTCGCCGCACACCTTGCCCCCCGCGACCTGCAGAATCAGCGACGCGCCCCGGTTCGACGCCTCTTCCAACGTCCGCGAATCCACAATTCGCTCGAACCGATGCGACGCGTCCGTCCTCACCTGATGCCGCCGCGATGCCCGCCGCACCGCCACCGGCTCCCAGGTCGCGACCTCCAGAACGACGTTCGTCGTGGTCGCCGACACCTCGGAATCCTGCCCGCCGATCACCCCCGCCAAGCTCTGGGCCCGCTCCGCGTCCGCCACCACCAGCTCATCCTTCTTGAGCGTCCGCTTCTTGCCGTCCAGCGTGGTCAGGGTCTCCCCGTCCTTCGCCCACCGAACCCGCAACTCCTGCCCCGCCAGTTTGTCCAGATCAAAG
>JBIKMF010000402.1:0-3650 GCA_044359425.1 Phycisphaerales bacterium | reverse complement strand
GCGCGAGAGCCCGCGCGTCTCAACGAGGCCCGCTCCCCGCCCGCAGAGCCGCGAGCAAGTACGCGCGATCCGCCGGCCCGGCCACCGAGTCGCCATTGAGATCGACAGGGTCCGCTTCAAACGAGTAGAGGTCGTCGATGTTGAGGTACTGGTTGGAGTCGCGATCGAACGAGGTTCCTTCCACCGGCGGCTCGGTCGCCAGCACGTCAATCTCGGCGCAGGTCACGAATCCACTCGGCCCCGGGATGCTCGCCGCGATGCGCACGCCCGTCACCGTCATGGGAGCTGGGAGCGTGAAATCGAGAATCTCAAACGGTGCCGCCGTGAGCGCGGAACTCCACGCTCCGCTCGCCGCAACCCAGCTCTCACCAACCCGCAGCATCACCGCGAGGCCTTCCGCACGCCCACCACTCGCAAAGTGGTCACCCTCCATCACCCGCACGATCGACGCCTCGACCGGTCGGTCGTAAAGCACCGTCATCTCGACGTTGGACGCGATGGCCCCCTCCGACGAGAAATACCAGCGCTGCGAATCGACCTCTTCTTCGCCCTCAAAGTTCGACTCTCGTCCATCCGCGAACGCCGCCGGCGAAGAAACCCCGCGCCCAACAGGCGGAGCGCCCACCGCCGACGCCACCGCAGAAACAACGCCCCCCTCCGCTCGCACCCGACTGTTCGCGCTCCGCATCATCGCGGCCGTCAGCGGATTCAGGGCTACCCCACCCCCCACACGCGGCGGCGGCAGCACCCACACCCCATCCCGCGCCACCCCGCCCGCATTCGCCACGTTCGCCCGCACCACCGGCATCATCCGCGCCGCCATCATGCTGAACGTGTCCTCCGCGCCGGCATTCTGCGGCACGTAGTCCGGCAAGTTGTCGCGCCGGGAATCGATGTCGTACAGATCAGACAAGTTCGCCCCGGGAAACGCGCTCTGGACCCCCGCGGTCCCACCGATGAGCCCCAAGAGTCCCCCCATCGTTGCCGTGCCATTGTCCGAGTCCCAACCGCTCATCGTCCCCACCTGCACCGTGCGCCGGTAATCGCCTTCCCCATACAACAGCGCCATCACGCCCGTCGCCAGATTGATCGACGACTCAAACCAATCGCGGTACGTGAAGCCACTCGCCCCCGCCGCCACCCTGTACCGCGCGTCGATCCGATCACGCGTGAGTTCCCAGTTGTTCGGATCAGGGTTCGCCAGAAAGTCATCCAACACGAAACGAATCACATCCGCGGTCTTCGACCCTTCCGGAATGTACTCCAGACCCCGCTCCACCAGCCAGATCGATCGGTCCCGCCCGCTCATCCCCGGGTCCACCTGCGTCGCCAACGAATACAACACCACGTAGAACTGCGCCGCGTGCGCCGCATACCCCGCGGCAGTCGTTCGAATCGGCAGATCCGCCGCCCGCAGCGCCAACTCCGGCATCCCGGGGTACGCCGCCCCGAACAGCTCCGTCGTCAGCTGCGCATCGATCATCAGCCGATCGATGTTCGCGTGCGCCATTCCCGTCGCCGGCGGCAACACGCCGCGCTGCATCAGATCCCGCGCCTTGCGGTTCGAGACCCAGATGTCCCGGTTGATGTGCAGCACCCAGGCATCCCGGATCTCCTCCGGCGTGAACTCAAACCGACCCAGCCGCGCCGCCTCGTGCAGGTACACGTACTCGATGTCCGTGTCATCATCCGCGGGCCACGGCGAGAAGTACCACGTGAAGTCCAGCGTAAACCCGTTGTACGGAAGTCCCCAGTCAGCATCGGCCAAGAACGGTGGCTCGCGGTGCCGCCCCTCCGTCCGCAGCCCCGTCCAGTTCGCGATGCACTGGCCCAACCACATCGCCCTCAGTCGGTCCGCGTAGTCGGCTTCAGAAAGCGAGCGGGGCCCCTGCGCCTGCGCCGTCGTGGCGAGGCATGCCGCGCACAGAGTTGCAATCACGCTCTTCATGGGCCCTCACCCAGAGCGTACCACGATCCCGTCCGTTCGCATACAGAATCGAAAGGCCGTCCGATCCAAGAAAAAGGGCGACCGGAGCTTTACGCGCCCGGCCGCCGGAGGTGTGGTGCAAAGTTGATCCGTCGTCTTACTTGGGCTCGTCCGCCGAGGGCACGTTCACGTCATCCATATCCGGCGGTGCCTTCTTGTCCCCGCCCTTGCCGCCGCCTTTACCCTTGCCCTTCTGCGGATTCTCTTCCCGGTACTTGCGGATTGCCTCGCGGCGTTCCTCCGGGGACATGTCCTTCAGCTTTTCCTTCAGCTCCGCCGGAATCCGCGGGTTGTCCATGATCGGATCCGCGCCCGGCTTGCCCTCGCCCGGCTTCGCCTGATCCGTCTTCTTCCCCGCGTTCTTCTTCTGCTCCTCGCGGAACCGCTCCAGCTCCTTCTGCACGACCGGCTTCTGCGCCGCAGTCAGCACGTTCCACAGCTTCGCCTGCGCATCCGCCGGCTTCGGAGCCTGCTCCGCCAGCTTCTTCAACTGGTCCTTCGCCCCCTCCGACGCCGCCGCGTCCACCGGCTGCATCCCGTCGTCCTGCTGCATCATGTCATCCGCCGGAGCCTTCTCCGCCGGACGCTTCCCCTTCTCGCCACCAGGCTTCTGCCCCGGCCGACCCGCGCCACGCTCGCCTCCCGCGTTGCCCAGGAGCCCGCTCATCCGCTGCATCGCCTTCTTGCGATCCTCCGGAGACAGCTTCGCCATCAGCGACTTGATCTCCTCCTGATGCGCCTCGCGGAACTTCGCCACATCCCCCTGGAACCCCTCCATGATCGACTTGATCTCGGAGTCCTGCTCCTCCGTCAACCGAACCGCGGCATCCGCCTTCTCACCACGCAACACCTCGAGCGACCGCATGTACACCCGCAGCGGAATCTCCTGCTCGCCCCGCTGGACCCCCTTCTGCGTGAACTTCCGCGTCCCCGGCGCATCGTCCTTCACCGCCGGACCCTTGAGGGCCTCATCATCCGCCGGCTTCGAGTCCTGCCCCAACGCCGTGCCCGCCAGCGCCGCGATCATCGCCGCGCCCACAACCAACGTCCACCCACGATTCATCCGGTTCATGTCAATGCTCCCAAAAGGTTGCCCGGGTTCGGCCACGGGCATCCTGCCTAACGCCCCAAGTCCTCCCGGATTGCCGCTATTCCCCACCATTCCACGCCAACAATCGGCGGAAGACCCATCCGCCCGTGAGGAGTCCCCATGCCCCTGTCCAAGCAGTCCGTGACCGATGCCCTCAAGCACGTCCTCACCCCCGAAGGCCGAGACCTCGTCTCCGCCGGTGTCCTCAAGTGGGTCTCCGCCTGCGATACCTACGCCGGCGTCCGACTCCTCCTCCCCGGTGCGTCCGAGAAACTCATGGCCGCCATCGCCGCAACCGCCTTCGACGCCATCAAAACCCACGGCGGCGACCGCGTCGACGCCCTCGTCGTCGAGTTCGTCAACGACTCCGGCTCCATCCTCTATGAGAAGCGCTTCGGCGGCATGGCCCCCGCCTCCGTTCAGCCCCCCCGGGATACCCCTCCCCCCGCATCCGCCGGCCACACCCCCATCGGCGGCCTCAAACAACCCCCCCAGCGCCCCGCCACCTCCGCCCTCCCCGGCGTTCGTCGCGTCATCGCCGTCGGCGCCGGAAAGGGCGGCGTCGGCAAGAGC
>JBIKMF010000401.1:0-3653 GCA_044359425.1 Phycisphaerales bacterium | reverse complement strand
CTTTTCGCACCCCGCCGAACGCCCCGGAACGTGTGGAACCATGGGGGGAGGCGGACGTACACTCTAGACCCGGCCCGTCGGAACGTGTCGGACGCGGAGGGGGGTACCCGGTCGGTTTCCGGGGATGTAACAGAACATTGGCACCGGCCGCAGCCGGGCCGGAAAGAGGCAGTACCATGGCCGAGAATCAGAACGCGAACCAGAACCAGCAGCAGATCCAACTCCGCATCGACGAGTCCAAGATGAGCTCGACCTACGCGAACACGATTCGCACGTCGACCACCCAGGACGAAGTCGTTCTGGATTTCGGCATGAACCTGCCCCTCCCCTCCCCCGAGGGCCAGCCCACCCTGGTGTTCCAGGTCGGCAGCCGCGTGGTCATGAACTGGGCCGGCGCCAAGCGCCTCGCCATCAGCCTCGGCCAGGTCGTCCGCCAGTACGAGGAACGCAACGGCGAGATCAACCTCGGCCAGCGTCAGGCCCAGGGCGCTCCCCGCCTCTCGAACTGATATCGCATACGGATCCGATCCGACAAACCCCCGTTCGTCGGGGGTTTTTTCGTTGAATGACCCCGCGCCCTTGACAGATTTATTCACCACGTGAATAATCATTCTGTGAACGACAAACACCGCAGACTCGGCATCATCAAGGGCATTCTGGAGCGGCAACGCCCGCGCAACCAGCAGGAGCTGCTCTCCATGCTCTCCAGCTCGGGCGCGGCCTCCACCCAGGCGACACTCTCGCGCGACCTCCGCGAGCTCGGCGTCCTGAAGGGTCCCGACGGGTACGAGCTCCCCCGCGTCGGCCAGGTCGATACCCGCGAGCAGACCAGCGCCGAACTGAAGAAGGCCATTCAGACCTACCTCCGCAGCGCCAAGCGCGCGGGCAACCTGCTCGTCATCCGGACCGGACCCGGGCAGGCCGCACCGCTCGCGCTCGAGATCGACCGTGCGTCGCCACGGGACGCCGTCGGCACCGTCGCGGGCGACGATACCGTCTTCGTCGCCTCTCCCTCGCCCAACAAGGCGGCCCGCCTCCTGCGAACGCTCGATGCGTTGGCCAAGTCCTGAGCCCACCATGACACACGCTTCACAATCGGGCGGCATCCCGGTCGCTATCGTCGGGGCCGGCGGGTACAGCGGGGCCGAACTCGTCTCCATCCTCCTCGCTCACCCCGGCGCGACCGTCGCTGGTCTCTTCGGTTCCGCCAAGCGTGAAGGAACTCCCCAGCGATTCTCCGATTCCTGGCCCCGGTTCCGCGGCAGGCTCGACCTCCCCGTCCGCGCCACCAGCGTGGAGAGCGTGCTCGAGTGCGGCGCGAAGGCTGTGTTTCTCGCGACCCCGCACGAAGCAAGCGTCGAACTCGCTCCGTTGTTCCTCAAGCAGGGGCTGACCGTCTTCGATCTGTCGGGTGGGTACCGCTTCAAGGACCTGTCGATCTACCCGAAGTACTACGGCTTCGAGCACCACAACCCCAGCGTCGTGGACCACGCCGTGTACGGCCTTCCGGAGATCAACCGCGAACGGATCGAAGCAGCGAAGCTCATCGCCGTTCCCGGGTGCTATCCCACCTCCGCGATTCTGCCGCTCGCTCCGCTCGTCCGCGCGGGCGCCATCGCCAAGGACGCCGCGGGCCGCACACGCCGGCCGATCATCGATTCCGCCAGCGGCGTGAGCGGCGCGGGCCGCACGCTCTCGCAGAAATCGCTCTTCTGCGAGGTCAGCCTGCAGCCGTACAACGTGCTCAAGCACCGGCACAACCCGGAGATCGACGCCTACGCGGGCACGCCGACCCTCTTCACGCCGCATCTCGCGGCGTTCGAGCGTGGGATTCTCTCCACGATCCATGTGGACCTTGCCCCGGGCTGGACCCAGGCGAAAGTCGCCGAGACACTTACGGCCGCCTACGCGAACGAGCCCTTCGTCCGCCTGTGCGGCGAGCACGTGTGGCCGTCGGTCGCCGACGTTCGTCACACCAACTTCTGCGACATCGGCTGGGCCGTTGACGCTCCGCACGATCACCTCATCATGGTCAGCGCGATCGACAACCTCGTGAAGGGCGCGGCGGGCCAGGCCGTCCAGTGCTTCAACCGCCGGTTCGGCCTCGCCGAAACCACCGGCCTGCTCTCCTAAGAACAACATCCATGACCAAGCTCCCCCATCCACCTCTCGTCATCAAGATCGGCGGCGTCGCGCTCGAAGATCAAGCCACCGCGCCCCGCGTCTGGGAAGCGATCGCGCAGCTGCACCGCACGCGCGCGGGCGGGGTCGTGCTCGTGCACGGTGGAGGCAAGGCCGTCGACCGCCATCTCGAACGACTCGGGTTCACCACCGAACGCCGCGACGGTATCCGCATCACGCCCGCGGACCAGGTCGAGGAGATCGCCGCGGTCCTCGCGGGACGCGTGAACAAGTCGGTGGTCGGGCAGTTGGGATCGTTCGGCATCAAGGCCGTTGGCCTGTGCCTCGGCGACGGCCGTGCGTTCCGCACCGTGAAGACCAAGCGATACACCTTCGACGCGGGCCGGGTCGGCGACGTGTCCTCTCCCGTCGGCGATGACGGCGAGCTGCTCCGCGTGCTGCTCGCGTCGCACTACCTGCCCGTGCTCAGCTCCATCGGTATCGACGACGTCGGCTTCCTCAACGTCAACGCGGACGACGCCGCCGCGGCCGTTGCTCGCACCCTCGGCGCCAAGGCCCTGGTTCTGCTCACCGACGTACCTGGCATCCTCGACGGCAAGAAGGAGCTGGTGCGCGAGATCACCCCACTGGAAATCGAGGTGATGATCCAGAGCGGCCATATCTCCGGAGGGATGATCGTCAAGGCCCGCGCCGCCGCGGCAACAGCGGCGCAGACGGGAGTGCCTGTGCTGATCCTCTCCGGGAACGACCCCTCCGCACTCGGGGACTGGGCGGCCGGGCGTGCGGTGGGAACGAGGATCGTCGCGACGCGGTAGGAGGGAGCACAGAAATGGAACCAGTGAAAGACACGAAGCAACCGCTGATCTACAGACCGTTCCCGGCCCCGACTCGCACGAAGGACGCCGGGCTCGCCGGGAGCGACGTGCTGACGCTCAGTGATTTCTCCCCAGCGGAGATCGCTCGGGTGCTCGACGCGACGGCCGCCGTGAAGACCGATCCTGCGAAGTACAGCCGCACGATGGCCGGGAAGAGCGCGATCATGCTCTTCGAGAAGCCCTCGCTGCGGACGCGGGTGACGTTCGAGGTGGGGATCGCCAAGCTCGGTGGGCACGCGGTGTACTTCGATCACTCGGCCCAGCGGCTGGGCGAGCGTGAGAGCGTGCTGGACTACGGGCGGAACCTCGAACGCTGGGTTGATCTGATCATCGCCCGCGTGTTCAGCCAGCAGGTGCTCAACGAGCTCGCGACCGCCGCGAAGTGCCCCGTGATCAACGCGTTGAGCGACCTGCACCACCCGTGCCAGGCGCTCGCAGACGTCTTTACGCTCCGCGAGAAACTCGGCGACCTGCGCAAGGTGCGCCTCGCGTACGTCGGCGACGGGAACAACGTCTGTCACTCGCTGATGCACGCGTGCGCACTCACCGGCGCGTCCATCGTGGTGGTCACGCCGCCGGACTACGAGCCGATGGGCGAGTTCGTCGCCGAGGCCCGGGGGATCGCGGACACGACTG
>JBIKMF010000400.1:0-3669 GCA_044359425.1 Phycisphaerales bacterium | reverse complement strand
CTCGGCGCCCCCGAGCCCATGTACACCGTCGAGTGCTGGGACGGCCGCACCGCCGTCCTCAAGTCCCGGCACATCGTCATGCTCGTCCGCGCACGCCTCGACTCCTCCTCCGTCTCCTCCACCATCCGCTCCGGCGGCGGTACCGGCGGTTCGATGGCCGCGGGCATGATGCTCGGCTCACCCTTGATCGGAATGGCCGCAAGCGGCGGAAGCAGCGTCGAACGCACCTCGCGCCACAAGTCCTCCCACGTCCTCGATATCTACGTCAAGAACGGCACCCGCGTCCGCATCGACGGCGACAAGTTCAACTTCGACGTCCTCGGCGACGCCAAGTCCTACGCCGACCTCCAAAACATGGACCTGCTCACCAACCGCCTCGCCACCGAAGCCCCCGCGGCCGTCATCGAAACCGGCTTCAAGAACTTCAAGTGCCCCGCCGACGTCATGAGCGACGCCTTCTCCGCCGTCGGTGACGCCGGAGTCCACCGCCGCAACGACGCCGGCCCCTTCGACTTCTTCTCCGCCTGGATCTACCTCCTCCACAAAGCCGAATCCATCTTCTAATCCCAGCTTCCCCTCCGGATTTTCGCTTTTCGCCTTTCGCTTTTCACTTTCTCAAAACTCCCCTCCCCCATTTCCCAACCACCCTCCAGACCCCCTCGGAGCCCCCCCATGGACATCGAAGAAGCCGTCGCAACTCTCATCCGCAACGAAGGCGTCGTGATCCCCGCCATGGTCGGCTCGTTCATCATCATCGGCGTCCTCATCAGCACCATCGGACGCACCATCCGCTCCAACGCCCGCGAACGCACCCGCCGCGAAATCGCCGCCTACATCGCCGAAGGCTCCATGACCCCAGAACAAGGCGAACGCCTCATGAAAGCCGGCGACCGCAAAGACGCCTGACGCCCGCTGCGTGGATCATCCCGGCAACACCCCGGCCTTCCACGCCCCCCACACCACCAGCGGAACCAGCACCGCGCTCAGCACGTCCAGCCATAGCCCCGCCTTCATCATCTGCTTCACACTCACCCGCCCGGTCTGAAACACCAGCGCGTTCCCCGCCGTCCCCGCCGGCAACATAAACCCCAGGCTCGCCGACAACGCCAGCGTCACGATCAACAGCGTCACAGGCAGCCCCAACGCGCTGCCAATCGCGCTCACGATCGGCATCCCCATCGCCACCAGCGCCGTGTTGTTCGAAAACTCCGTCAGCAACACCGCGCCCAGACTCACCGCAAACAACACCACCAACACGCTCTGCCCCTCCAACCCGCCCCCGCTCTGCGCAATCGCCGCGGCAAGCCCGCTCTTCTCAATCCCATCCGCCAGGCTCAGCCCCCCGCCGAAAAGAAACCAGATCCCCCACGGCACCTTCGACGCCGTCTTCCACGTGAGCAGCGGTTCACTCCCCACCCGGCCCGACGGCACCAGCCCCAGCACCACCACCGCCGCCATCACGATCACCGCGTCATTCACCTTGATCCACTGACCCGTCAGCCACGCCGCGACCGTCAGCACAAACACGCCCAGCGTCCGCCACTCCGCGCTGTGCATCGGCCCGAGCTTCGCACGCTCTTCGCGGATCACCTCGCGAACTCCCGGAACCTCCGCCCCTCCAATCTTGAACGCCACCCGCGTCAACACCACCCACGCGACCGGCACAAACACCAACACCACCGGAACGCCGATCTTCATCCACCCCAGAAACGTGATCGGGACCTGAAGATGGTCACGCATGTACGCCGCGAGCTGCGCCGTCGGCGGCGTCCCCACCAGCGTCCCCACTCCGCCGATGCTCGCCCCGTACGTGATCGCCAGTAGCAGCGCCGCACCGAAGTCCCTGCGTTCCTTCACGCTCATCCTGCCCTGCGAGTCAACCACCGCCGCCACGCTGATCGTCACCGGCAGCAGCATCGCCGTCGTCGCCGTGTTGGAAACCCACATCGAGATGAACGCCGCCACCGCCAGGAATCCCCCCACCAGCGCGGCAGGCCTCGCCCCCACCACCCCCATCAGCCCCAGCGCCAGCCGCGTGTGCAGCCGCCACCGCTCCATCGCCGCCGCCAACAGCGTCCCGCCGATCAGCAGGAAGATCAGGAAGTTCGCGTACGGCGCGGCGGCCTGCTCCACCTTGCACACGCGCAGAATCGGAAAGAACACCAGCGGCAACAGCCCCGTGATCTCCAGCGGCGCCGCCTCCGTGATCCACCACAACCCCATCCACACCGCAATCCCCGCCACCACCCGCGCCTCATACCCCAGCCCCGTCGTCCCCAGCAGCGCGTAGACGATGCCAGCCAGCACCGGCCCCAGTGCGACCAGCACCAGCCGCCGCCCGGTCATCGCCGTCGAATGCCCCTCGTGTTCTGTCGCGTCGATCATCCTACCTCCGTCCCATCACCGACACCACAACCGCGGCCATCACCAAGCCAAACGCCACCACGTCATTCCACCTCAGCTTCTCCTTCAGCACCAGCACCGCGAACACCGAGAACACCACCAGCGTGATCCCCTCCTGCATCACCTTCAGCTGCGCCGCCGTAAACGGCCCCCCGTGATCCACGTGCCCCAGCCGATTCGCCGGCACCTGCAGGCAGTACTCCGGCAACGCGATCAACCACGAAATCCCGATCGCCATCGCCAGCGACCACCCCTGCTTCTTGAGGTGCAGATACCACGCCGTCGTCATGAAGACGTTCGACGCCAACAGCAACAACACCGCGCTCAACCACCTCGGGATCATCCGACCAGCATACCGGCCCTTAGCGGGCAAAGCAGCAAGCCCCGGGGGGGGCAAATCAGCAAAGCTCAAATTTGCGAATCAGCAAATGATGGAGGTTGCTTGGGTTGTCTGGTGGGCGGAGGGTTAGGCGGCGAGTGCGTGGGATGGGGAGCGGGCGCGGGGAGTAGGGGGAAATGGCAAGGTGGGTAGAAGAAGTTCCAGAGTGGCCGGGTGGCAGCGTGCACGGTCGGGCGCTGTGGGCTCGGGGACCGTTGTGGAGTCGGGGGTGGAGTTAGCGAGGTAGTTGATAACTTGGACGGGTGGGTAGGTTTTCTTGGGCGCGGGGGTGGAAGGGTCGGAGGTGGTTTGTTTCGCGCGGGTGCCCTTGGGGCGCGTGGGGGGCGTGGGGTCGTGCGGATCCTCGGGATCTTGGGGAAGTGGCGGAGTGGCGAAGTGGTCAAGTGCACGGTCGTGCGTTGTGGACTCGGAGGGCGTGGCGTGGTGCGGGGCGGAGCTGTCTTGGGTGGAGTTGGTGCGCGGGGCACGGGGCCAGGTGGCGCGTCTTGGGGTGAGGCCTGCGAGGAGGGCGGCGACTTGGCGCATGCCGTTGAGGGTGGCGCGTTGGCGGTCTTTGTCGGCAGCCGTCGGGTTCTCGGGGAGGCCTTTGAGGGCTTTGAAGTCCTGAGCGGCCTCGTGGAGGAGTTCGAGGCCGGTGTCTGAATAGCGCTCGTGCATGAGCTCGCGGGCTTGCTGGATGGCTTTGCGAACTTCGGGGCGGCCGACGTACTCGAGGAGGGAGGTGAAGGTGATGCAGAGGTTCTGGGCGACCTGAGCCAACGAGATGTTCGACTCGAACCAGGTGGCGAGGAGGCGGTCCAGATGGCCGGGACCCGAGTTGATTGGTGCGGGCTGAAAAAAGTTGTCCATACACCATTACCCCCCCG
>JBIKMF010000399.1:0-3672 GCA_044359425.1 Phycisphaerales bacterium | reverse complement strand
GACTTCCGCAACGCCGTCATGATCCTCACCAGCAACATCGGTGCGGACCTCATCAAGGGCGGCGGCGGCTTCGGATTCGGCAAGCGCACCGAAGCCACCGACTACGACAACATCAAGGTCGTCCTGATGAAGGAAGTCGAACGCTTCTTCCGCCCCGAGTTCATCAACCGCCTCGATGACGTCATCGTCTTCCGCCCCCTCAACAAGGCCGACATCACCAACATCATCGAGTACGAGATCGCCAAGCTCAACAAGCGACTCCTCCAGCAGGGCTACGTCCTCGCCCTCGACCCCGAGTCCAAGGAGTTCCTCATCGACCGCGGGTACAACCCCGAGTTCGGTGCTCGACCCCTCCGTCGCGCCATCGGCCAGTACGTCGAAGACCCCCTCTCCGAGAGCCTCCTCTCCGGTGGCTTCGAAGCCCCCTGCACCATCGCCGTCACTCGCAAGAAGGACGCCGAAGGCAAGGACGAAGACCACCTCTTCTTCACCTCGGCACCCGCCCCGGATAACTTCGGCTGGTCCAAGCCCGAAGCCCCCCAGCCCAAGAAGCAGTCTACAACGCAGAGCACGTGATCCGATCGTCGTAATCCCCAAGCCCCCGGCCACGCCGGGGGCTTTTTCGTGCGCCCCGAGAACTCACCTGCGACTCTCATCGCTGGCCGTCCTCCGTCGCCGGGCCCAGCGGCCCGCAGCGGATGCGCGGCCTGTGAGGTCTGTGCCGTCCAGCACCACGGTGATGCTCAGTCGATGAGGTTGCACCGACTCCCTCGTGGGGTACGTTCCGGCGAAGGCGGAGGGAACCCCGACGCACCGCACACGTACGGTGCGGCGACGCTTCCACCCTCAGTTGTGCCGCCCCCGGCGTCAACCGCCGCGAGCGGACGATGCGCCCAGACCGGAAGCCCGGTCCGCGGCGTGATTCGCGGATGTGAGACCGTGACGTTCGTCAGGGGAGCCTCCCCCATGCCGAATGCGTTGCACGTTGTGCGGAGGCGGTACGAGAGAGAGAGAGAAGACATGAAGACGTTTGCTGTTCTCGCGTTGGTTGCGTTCGCTGGCGCCGCTCAAGCCCAGACCTTCTTCGGCTCGGGTGCGGCCATCCCCGACAACACCGTTGGCGGTGTGAACGGTGGCAACATCGTCGTTGCCGGTCCCCTCGGCACGATCCAGAGCGTCAGCTTCGGCATGCAGGGCCTCACCCACACCTGGGTTGGCGACCTCATCGCGACCGTCACCTATACCCCCAACACCGGGGCTCCCATCTCCGTCAACCTGATGAACCGCATCGGTCTGCCCCCCGCCGGCGCTGGCGACAGCTCCGACTTCGGCGGCGACTACACCTTCAGCGACTCCGGCGCGGACCTCTGGGCTGCTGCTGCTGCTGCTGGCGGTGCCATTGTCATCGCTGGCGGCGACTACCGCGCGACGGGCGCAGGGTCCTCGTCGCCGATCAACCTGACGGCTCTGTTCGCGGGCGCGAACGCCCAGGGCGTGTGGTCGATCAACGTCGCCGACCGCGCGGGCGCCGACGTCGGCGCGTTCACCGGCTGGAGCGTCTCGCTGACCGCGGTGCCTGCCCCGTCGGCCCTGGCCATGATGGGCCTGGGCGGCCTGGTCGCCGGCCGTCGTCGTCGCTGAGTTCGTGGATCGTGAACTGTCGTCTCCAGTGGCCGCGCCGCGAGGCGTGGCCATTGTTACTGGAGTAAGCCCGCGAAGCGATCGGATTTTGATCGGTATATGAAAGCGATTGCAGCGATCGAACATGAAAGGAATTCGCGGCATGATGCACGGAATCATGGACAACCCCGGGATTCTCCGTTGCAACCTGCTGAGTTCTCACTAAACTGCGACCGACTCGGGTAGATGACCCGTCAGGGATGAGCAGAGAGAGACAGGCAAACTCACCTGAACGGTATGTGCACGAGCGGCAACGATCGCCGCGGGTGCGGCGTGTGCGCGATCCGGGGAACCGGTTCGTCGCGAGTTTCGCGGATGTGGGTCCGTGACATCTTTCGTGGGAGTTTCCGCCCCACGTTCGGTGAAGTTGGCGTTGAGCAGATGTGAGTTCTGGAGAGACAAGACATGAAGACCGTTGCGATTCTGGCCCTCGTGGCTGCGGCGGGCGTTGCAAACGCTCAGGTGTACTCGTTCAGCGGGTCACAGACGATCGGTGATTCACCGGTCCCCTCCGCCACGAACACCATCATGGTTCCCGACTCGTTCTCGATCACCGATCTGAACGTCGTCTTCAAGGCGAACCACACGTTCAACGCCGACCTTGACGTCCTTCTCATCCGTGGCAGCAACTACGTCGTCCTCAGCACGGACAACGGCGGCAGCGGCGACAACTTCCAGAACGTCCGCTTCGACGACTCCGCCGCGGCCTCCATCACCACCGCGCCCACTACGGGCAACATCAACGGCATCTTCCGCCCCGAAGGCACCATCGGCACCAGCATCACCCAGGGCATCGGCGGCACCGGTCAGCAGGCCGCCACCGGCCTCCTGAGCACCGCCGCGGTCGCCAACCTCGGCTTCTGGAACGGTAGCGACGCTCTCGGCGGCTGGACGCTTTGGATCGACGATGACGCCACCGGAGACGTTGGTTCGCTCCTTTACTGGTCCCTCGAGTTCAACGGCGTTCAGGACCCCAACGGCCCCCTGCCCCCGCCGCCCCCGCCCCCGCCGGCCCCGGCCTTCACCGGCAACTTCACCTCCACCCCCAACAACCTCGTTGAGGGCCTCTCCTTCGCGGCCACCACCGTCTGGAACCACCTCGCTCCCCAGGCCGGTCTCACCGACGGCTGCGGCGAAGGCGCGTTCCCCTGGCTCGCGGCTGTTGGCGGCGAGTTCACGGCCGTCGGCAACGAAGTCGGCTTCCGCGTTGAGCACGACGGCGGCCAGTTCCGCGTCGATCTCACCGGCCTCACCACAGACCTCGACCTCTACGTGATGGGCGTTGACGGCCTCCCCGGTAACGCCCTCTTCTCTTCCACCGCCGGTGGCACCACCTCCGAGTTCGTCGACGTTGTCCTCCCCGCCGGTACCTACTACGTCGGCGTCGATACCTTCTCCGGCGAAGGCTCCGCCTTCAACCTCACCTACATCCCCGCCCCCTCCGCCCTCGCCCTCCTGGGCCTCGGTGGCGTGGTCGCTGGCCGTCGTCGCCGCTAAGTTCGCCTTCACCCCCATTGTTTCTCAAAGGGGCCGCGCCGCAGGGCGCGGCCCTTTTTTTCGTCCACCACGACCGTCCGCGTCTGGCAGAAGAGCGTTGAACGGTATTTGTGAGGGGTTTCCAGGCCTGGTACGCAGCAAACTTTCGTGTGATCCGGGAAATTGAGGATAAACTAGGTTTTATCGATTGCAAGTTGCTGAGATCGCATTAAGCTGAGTGGTGACCGGGCGGTCGATTGGCCCGGGGTGAGAAGAGAGAGACAGACATACTCACCTGAGAGGTTTGTGCACGAGCGGCGAGAATCGCCGCGGGTGCGGCGTGTGCGCGATCCGGGGAACCGGTTCGTGGCGTGTTTCGCGGATGTGGGTCCGTGACATCTTTCGCGGGAGTTTCCGCCCCGCGTTCGGTGAAGTTGGCTTTGTGCAGAAGTGATTTCTGGAGAGACAAGACATGAAGAAGATCGCTGTTCTGGCCCTTGTGGCCGTTGCTGGCGT
>JBIKMF010000072.1:0-13461 GCA_044359425.1 Phycisphaerales bacterium | reverse complement strand
CCGCGCGTCCGACGCCGAAGCGGCTGCGCCACTCGTCGGCCCGGTGCTCGAGGGCGGTCGCGGCGTCGCGGTACTTCTTGTACGCGAGCAGTTGCCGGACCAGTTCCGCACGCGGGTCTGCCACCGGCGCGGTCGGGCCGTCGGTGTCGCCCTCGACCGCCTTCGGGGTCGGGGTCAGCATCCGGCTCTTTACTTCCATCAGCGTCGCGGCCATCACGAGGAACTCGCCGGCGACGTCGATGTCGATGCGGTCGATGTGGGTCAGGAACCCCATGTACTGCTCGGCGATCGTCGAGACCGGGATGTCGTGGACGTCGACCTCGTTCTTGCGGATGAGGTACAGCAGGAGGTCCAGCGGGCCCTCAAAGGCGTCGAGTTGTACGCGATAGTCTTCCGTGAGCACTGCGGGCCTGCCGTTGTCCCCGGGGTATCCGTCGTGGTTTGCTCCCATGCCCTGGTGGGGAACGGGGGGCCGACGGCCGGGGTTCCGTGACTATACCCTACGGGCGATGACAGACTTTGACCTTCAGTTT
Source organism: Phycisphaerales bacterium (assembly GCA_044359425.1). GTDB lineage: Bacteria > Planctomycetota > Phycisphaerae > Phycisphaerales > UBA1924 > JBEIUO01. Next base: position 12,928 of record JBIKMF010000072.1, on the reverse strand, counting down.
GCCCGCCAAGTCCTCGAGGCCGAGGCCAAGGCGGTTTCCACCCTCGCCCTTCGCCTGGGAGAGCCGTTTTCCCGGGCCGTTGACCTCATCGAGGCCTGCGCGGGGGCGGGCGGCACGGTGCAGGTCACGGGGCTGGGCAAGTCCGGGCACGTGGGGGCCAAGATCTCGGCCACCATGGCCTCCCTGGGCATTCCTTCGCATCCGATCCATCCCACGGAGGCCGCGCACGGGGATCTGGGGCGGTTCCGGCGGACCGATCTGGTGATCGCGATTTCGGCTTCCGGAGAGACCGACGAGGTGGTCGACCTGTGCACGCTGCTGCGTCAGGACGGGCTGCCGATCATCTCCATCACCTGTGGAAAGGCTGACGGATCCCTCTCGTCGCTTGAGAGGCTCGCGACGGTGCGGCTGACGCTGGGCATCGAGAGCGAGGCGGCGGCCCCGGACTTCGTGGCCCCGACCAGTTCGACAACGGCGACGATGGCGCTGGGCGATGCGCTCGCGCTGGCCGCGGCGAGGCGGAGGCACTTTACGAACGAGGACTTTGCGAGGCGGCACCCGGGCGGTGCGCTGGGCGGGTTGTTGCGGCCGGTGACGGAGATGCTGCGGCATGTGAGCGGGAAGAACATGCCGGTGATCGCGGACTCGCTGAGCGTGGGGGAGGCGTTGAAGGCGGCGGCGGAGGCGGGGCGGCGCCCGGGGGCGATCGTGCTGGTGGAGCCGGGGAGCGGGCGGCTGACGGGTATCTTCACGGACGGCGACTTGCGGCGGCTGATCCTGCGAGATGCTGGGGAGCTGGCGCGGCCGATCAGCGAGGTGATGACGCGTTCGCCCCGGAGCCTGCCGCACACGGCGATGGTGCGGGACGCGGTGCGCATGGTTCGCGAGTACCGGCAGGACGAGATCCCGGTGGTGGATGGCGATGGGCGTCCGGTGGGGATCCTGGATGTGCAGGACCTGATCGCGATGCGGTTGGTGGCGGATTGAAAAACCGGCTGCCCGGGTCGGAGCAGCCGGTCTAAGGAGAGAGAGAGTTCGTTACTTCTGCAGGGCCTTGAGCACTTCGAGCTCGCCCTGGCGGGCGTAATCAATCGCCTCGCCGAGGATGCGGGCCGACTCCTGCGGGGCGTGGAAGCCCATGGAGTTTTCCGCGGCGATGAAGTCCAGCCGCCACTGCGCCTTGCGCTGCAGGTTGCGGGCCGGTGTGAGTTCTTCGTCGGTGGCACCATGGCCCTTCGCGCTGTCGAGCGCGGCGATGAGCGCGACGACGGCGTTCTCGGCGCGGTCCATCAGGTTCCGAGTGCGGTCCTGGATGGCCTCGACGCGGGCTTTCATCTCGGACTCGGGGTAGTTGTGGCAGGTGAGACAGGCCTGAGACATGTTGAGCAGCGGGCTGCGGACGTGGTGGCTGCTGATTTTCACCGCGCCCTCACGCACGTACGGCATGTGGCAGTCCGCGCACGAGACGCCGCTGCGGGCGTGGATGCCCTGGCTCCAGAGCTCGAACTCGGGGTGCTGGGCTTTCAGCACGGGTGCGCCGGTGATGCCGTGCGACCAGTCCTTGAATCCCGCGGCGTCGTAGTACGCCTCCATCTGCTCCGCCTTGAAGCCGTTGTGCCAGGGGTAGGTCACGACCTTGCCTTCGCCCTTGAAGTAGTACTCAACGTGGCACTGCCCGCACACCATGCTGCGGAGTTCCTGACGGGTGGCGTCGATGTTGGGGTCGTAGGGCTTGTCGCGCCCGCCTTCGCGCCAGCGCTCGATGCTGGGCATGTGCGGCGCGGGGTCCTTGCTCTTGGCGAACTCGGAGATGCCTGTGAGGAAGCCGGGGCGGGTGATGCGGAGCTGCATCGACTTGGGGTCGTGGCAGTCGATGCACGCGACCGGGTGCTCGAAGTTCTTGGTCGCTTCGGAGTAGGGCATCTTGCAGACTTCTTCGAAGCCTTTGTTGAGCTGCGCCTTGCCGTGATCAGAGAGGAGCGGTTCGCCCGCATCGCCGGGAGCGCCCGCCTTGATGCCGATCGCGCGGTACTCGGCGACGGCGGAGGCGTGGCAGTGGATGCACGCGCCCGGCTGGGCCTTCTTGTGCACGCGCTCGGTCTCGCGCTGGTCGCTCAGCATGTAGGCGTGGCCCCGCTCTTCGCGGTAGTCGATCGCGAAGGCGTATCCCGCGAAGATGAGCTTCCACTGCGGGTCTTCGTCGAGTTTCTGGAAGGCCTCGCTCCCGCCGTACTTCGTGTGGTCTTGGTCGACCGTGCGGCGGTACGAATCGTACTGACGCGGGAAGTTCTGGCCCCAGATCGCCGGCGACGATGTCTTCTCATCGATGTCGACGAGCGTGAAACTCGTCTGCTTCGCCTCCGCCTTGCGGTCCGAGATGTTGGACTTCATCGACGCGATGCCGAACGTGGCGCCCGCGGCCAGAACCGCGACAAACCAGTACAGGCCCGCACTTGATTTCCTGGTTTCGTTCATGTGTGTTCTCCGTGTCAAAGTGGGGGACTAGCGGCGTGCGTCGTGACCTATGCCGCTGTGGCAGTGCGTGCAGTTGGTGCTGTCGGCGCTGCCCTTGTGCGCGATGTGCTCGACGAGATCCGCGTGGCAGCGCACGCAGTTGTTCTCGACGACTTTCAGGTCGCTCTCGGTGATGCGGATTGGCTCCGCGAAGTTCTGTAGCGTGAACGCCTTCGAGTGGCGGTAGCCCTGCGAGGCCTTGGTCGCGTACTTCCCGATGGGGTCTTGAGGCACGTGGCAGTCGTTGCACGTGGCGACCGCGTGGTGGCTGCTCTTCTGCCACGCGTCGTACTGATCACGCATCACGTGGCAGTTCACGCAGGCCTTGGGGTTGTTCGAGAGATACGAGGTGCCTTCGGCGTAGTCGAAGGTGTGGGCGCCGAGTCCGGCCGCGACACCAACCAGCGTTCCCGCGACCAGGCCGGCGACCCGCGTTCGAGGTGCAGTTCTGGTAACCATGGCAAACAATATGCGGATCCGTTTATCTGACAATCAGAATATGGCAGGTGTTTACCCTAGAAAAATTTGTCAAATTGACAACAGGTTGGCAGTTTGCACCAAACGCGGGTTTGACCCGGTGTTTGGGCTTTGGTACAACTCTCCGCAAGTTGGGCTCAGGTCCGGTGCCCTCCCCGACCGTCGATTGGCCATGGTTGGCCGCGACGAATCGCACCGGGAATCGGAGGTTCTCGGCCGTTCCGGCGGTTCGGGATCCTCAGGAAAGGTGGAATGTCATGGCTGCGAACTCTGTGATCGAATTCAAGGCGGGGGACAAGCAGAAGCAGGCGGCACTGGACCGCACGCTCCAGCAGATCGACAAGACGTTCGGCAAGGGCGCGATCATGCGGATGGACGAGCAGGCGTACCTCGCCGTCCCCGGGATCTCGACCGGCTCGATCTCGCTGGATCTGGCACTGGGTGGGAAGGGTGTGCCGCGGGGGCGAATCGTCGAGGTGTTCGGACCGGAATCCTCCGGTAAGACGACCCTGGCGCTGACGATCGCCGCCAACGCGCAGCGAGAGGGCGGGGTCGCGGCCTTCATCGACGCCGAGCACGCGCTCGATCCGTCGTGGGCCCGCAAGATCGGCGTGGACATCGACGGCCTTCTCGTCAGCCAGCCCGATACCGGCGAGCAGGCCCTCGAGATCTGCGAGCTCCTCGTCCGTTCGAACGCGGTCGACATCATCGTGGTCGACTCGGTCGCGGCGTTGATCCCGCGTGCCGAAATCGAGGGCGAGATGGGCGACGCGTCCATGGGCCTGCAGGCCCGCCTGATGAGCCAGGCGATGCGCAAGCTCACCGGCGTCATCGCCCGCAGCAACACTACCGTCGTCTTCATCAACCAGATCCGCGAGAAGATCGGCGTGATGTTCGGGTCTCCCGAAACCACGACCGGCGGTCGCGCCCTCAAGTTCTACTCCTCCGTCCGCATCGACGTTCGTCGTATCGGCGCCATCAAGGAAGGCGACGTCACCACCGGTAGCCGTACCCGCGCCCGCGTGGTCAAGAACAAGATCGCTCCCCCCTTCCGCGAAGCCGAGTTCGACATCATGTACACCGAGGGCATCTCCGCCGCCGGTGACCTCATCGATATCGCCGCCGACTGCAAGGTGATCAACAAGTCCGGCGCGTGGTTCAGCTACGGCGAGATGCGCATCGCCCAGGGCCGCGAAAACGCCAAGGTCTTCCTCAAGGACAACCCGGAAGTCGCCGCCGAGATCCGCCAGAAGGTGCTCGAACTCAAGGCCGCCCAGGCGATGGTCCCCGGCAAGCCCGCCCCCGGCGACGACGTCGACGACGAAGAAGCCCCCGAGGAATAAACCACCCGCGGGGGTGACCGATTGAATCCTGCCAGGGCCGAAGCGGTACCCGCTCTCGGCCCTGTTTCATTCCCGGATCAAGACCCTCGCGTCCGTCCGGTTGCCGAGCCCCGGGCTGGGGCCTAAACTCCCTTTCCGATCACGCCGCGGCTGTGGCGGAATTGGCAGACGCGCTAGATTCAGGTTCTAGTGGGGTCACACCCGTGGAGGTTCGACTCCTCTCAGCCGCATTCGGAAGGGCCCGGGCGAACTCGCCCGGGCCTTGCTGTTTTTGGGGTGGTGGGGGGGCGTCTTACCAGTCGAACGAGTTCAGCACGAAGTCCAGCCCCCGGGTCCCGGTGACCGGCGGGTCCTTGAGGATGTCCCAGCGGCTGACCTTGCTGGTTGACCCGGGTTCTGTGCCGCCGTTGTCGGTCTGGTCGCTCCCGGCCGAGTAGAGCAGGTACCCGCGCCGGTGGGGATCGGTCGACGGGTCGAGGAGTCGGTACCCCAGTGGACGGCCCGACCACGGGTCGAGCGGAAGGGGGCCCAACTCGGCGAGCGACGCCGGGTACTTGCCGTTCGCGAGGCGGTACCGCTCGAGTGCGATCATCGCGGCGGTCGCGGCCCGATCGAGCGCGACTTGGTCGAAGGACTGCAGCGTGCGTTCGGGGGGCATGGTGGTGATTTGGAGCATGATCAGCCGCGACTCGGTCGGGTCGATGGCCGGGGCGGGGCGTTGGTAGCGGGGGAGTTCCGCCCGCGCGACCGAGTCGGCGGTCAGGTCCCTCATGGCGGCGAGGTTGTCTTCGAGTGAACCGACTCGCTTGCTCAGATCGACGTTGGTGAGGGGCGAGCCCGGGATTCGAAAGTGGGCGGAGAAGATGCCGAACCGTACCTGCGCGGGATTGGAGAAGGTCTTGGCGATCTCGTGCTCCATGAACATGCCCTCGCCTTCGAAGGAGAGGCTGGCGTCGCGATCGGAGGGGTAACGGCGGAGCTCGGCCTCGACCGCGTCGAGCCACTCGGCGGAGGGTGATCCGGTGAGCAGGAGCCGGAGCTTGGAGTGGGCGTTGGCCTCGATCGCAACGGCGACGAGCGCGTCGATGAGAAGGGGTTGGCGGTAGAACGCGTCGGCGATCGCGAGGGTGGAGCGGAGGGCGGCGGTGTATTCGGGCAGGTCCTCCCGCTCGCGGGCGATGAACATGCGGGCGCCGTTCATGCGGGTGAAGTTGCGGGCTCGTCCGAAGGTTCCGGTGCTCGGACCGCCGCTGCCGAAAGGAGTATCCCTGACGGCGCGCCGTGTGGAGGCCATCTGGTCCAGCAGGATGTAGATGCCGTCTTGCTTGTAGATGTCGACGAGTTGGCGAGCGAGCTCCATGGACTGGGCGTCGGTGGCGGCTTGCTCCTCGGATCGGCCTTCGGCGAGTTTGGCGCCGATGAGGGAGAAGTCGGGTGGGGTGCCGCGCGCGGTGTTCCGCCAGACGCGGACGTCGATGGCGTCCTGGGCTTCGATGGCTTGGATGAGCAGCTTCCAGCCGTCGGGTTCGGAGTCGGAGAGGGCGGGGGGTTGGCGCGACTCGGCGAGCAGGGTGAGCGCGTTGGGCGCGAGCATCGCGGCCTTCGCGCGGGCGGCCTGGCGGTGGAGGGAGTACTCGTACAGGCCCGCGCTGAGTGGAACGATGATGACCGCGGCGAGGGCCCCGATCTTGAGGCACTTGACGGCCTTGCGCCGGAAAGCAGGTGTGAGGAAGGTGCGGCTGGGAGTGGTGGTGGGGGCGAAGACGCGCTGGCCTGAGGCGTCGAGCGCGAGTTCCTGCAGCGAAGGGTCGACCTCGCAGGGGGTCGCGCACTCGGGGCAGATGACGGTGTTGCCCTGGGGAACGGGGACGCCGATGAGCACGTAGCGGCAACTGACGCAGGTGGAGCGGTCGCGGAGGATGGTGCGGACGCGGCGGCGGAGGAGGATGTCGCGGACGACGTAGGCGAGCGCGGGCGCGGCGAGGATGGAGAGGATGAGGGCAGCGGTAAACCACCCGAGGTCGGACCACGAGCCCGCGGCGAGCCCGGCGTTGCGTCTGACGACACTTCGGATCGTGAGCCCCGCGATGACAACGGTGCAGGGGATGGCGGATGCGACGAACGCGACGGTGGTCCGCGCGAGCCGCCGGAGCACGGAACCGGATGCAGCCCGGACGAATCGTCTGCACTGCTCGTCGGAGTAGCGGTCGAGCTCGGGGAAGGCACGCCAGAGTTTGCGGGTGAGGATGCGCATGGTGTGAGAAGGGACTGCTTTGATAGCGATTCGTACGGTGTCGGGTTGCAGCAGGGTACCAGACGGCTGGCCGTCGCGGGTATCATGCCCCGATGCGGACTGTTCTCGCTGGGATTGATGAGGCCGGGTATGGGCCCCTGTTGGGGCCGCTGTGCATTGGCGCGAGCGTGTTCGTGGTTCGGCAGGAGGCGGAGGCGCAGGCGACTCCGAATCTGTGGAAGCTGCTCGAGGGAGCGGTGTGCCGCGAGCCGGGGCGGAGCGGGGAACGGGATGCGAAGGGGCGGGTGCCGATCGCTGATTCGAAGGCGCTCAAGCTCTCGAACTCCGTGAAGTCGACGCATCCCTTGATCCATCTCGAGCGGGGCGTGCTGGTGATGCTCGGGCTGATGAACGACGAGCCGATCGCGGACGACGGTGCGCTGTTGCAACGGCTTGGCGCGTCCTTGCCCTCGCACCGCGCGTACGCGGGTGATGCGACGGTGTTGCCGGTTGCGGTCTCGTCCGGGGAACTCGGGATTTGCCGGAACCTCGTGCGCGGCGCGTGCGAGCGTTCGGGCGTGTCGCCGGCGATGCTCCGCTGCCGCGTGATGAGCGAATCGGAGTTCAACGGGGTGATCGCGTCGACGGGCAACAAGGCGGAGACCACCGCGGGGCCGGTTGGTGAGCACCTGCGTGCGATCTGGGAAACCTACGGAACCGTGGAGCACGACGGCGCGCCCTCGCGGCTTGGGATCGTGTGCGATCGGCTCGGCGGTCGCGCGTCCTATGCCGGGTTGCTGGAGCGTGAGCTGCCGGGCGTGAGCGTTGAGATCGTCGAAGAGACCGATGCCCGAAGCCGCTACGTGGTCACCGGCCCGGGGCGACGCGCGGGGATCAGCTTCATCACGGAGAGCGAGTCGGCCCACATGCCGGTCGCGGTGGCCTCGATGATCGCCAAGTACGTGCGTGAGCTGCTCATGAAGCGGTTCAACGAGTGGTACTGCGCGACCTTCCGCGACGAGCGAGGTACGGAGCTCAAGCCGACGGCGGGCTACGCGCTCGATGCGCGTCGTTGGCTCGATGACGTCGGAGAGACGCTGACCGCCGCGGATCGTGCGGAACTGGTGAGGCGGGCATGAACGAGGCGAAGCGGTATCTCGATCTCGCGGCGAGGCTGGCGCTGCGGTCGCTCGGCAAGGTGGAGCCGAACCCGCCGGTGGGGTGCGTGTTCGTGCGCAACGGCGTGGTGATCGGGGCCGGGCATCATCGGCGGTTTGGCGGGTTGCACGCGGAGCGGGATGCGCTGGCCGCGATGCGCGAGGCGGGCGTCGATGCGGCCGGATCGACCGCATACGTGACGCTCGAGCCGTGCAACGGGCACGGGAAGCAGCCCCCGTGTGTGGAGGCCTTGATCGACGCGAAGGTCTCGCGCGTGGTCTTCGCGGCGCGTGACCCGAATCCGGGAAAGTCGGGCGGCGCGGAGGCTTTGCGTGCCGCGGGAATCGTGGCGGAGTTCAGCGACGCGAGCCGGCTCGCGTCGTCGCTCACGGCGCCGTTCGTGAAGCGGCTGCGGACCGGGTTGCCGTGGGTGATCGCGAAGTGGGCCCAGACGATCGACGGCCGGATCGCGACGCGGACGGGGGAGAGCCAGTGGATCAGCAACGAATGGTCGCGGCGGCGCGTGCATGAACTTCGCGGCCGGGTGGACGCGGTGATCACCGGGCTCGGCACCGTGAACGCGGACGACCCGATGCTCACGGCCAGGGGCGTGCGGGCGCGGCGTGTCGCGAGGCGCGTGGTGATCGACAGCGATCTCGATATCGCCCACGATCGCAAGCTGGTTCGCACCGCGCGGGACGTGCCGACGATCGTGGTCTGCGACGGGAGTCTGCTCGGCGCGGCGATCGCCGCGCACCGGATCAATGCCCTGCGAGAGGCGGGCGTGGAGATCATCGGGGTCCCGCAGGTGGGTGGGCACGGCCGGCTCGACCTCGCCGCGGCGCTGCGGGAGCTCGTGGCGAGGCACCTGGTCACCAACGTGCTGATCGAGAGCGGACCTGGGTTGATGGGGTCGTGCTTCGGCGAGGATCTGATCGACGAGGCGTGGGTGTACGTGGCGCCGATGCTGTTTGGAGACGATCAGGCGCGGCCCGCGGCGGCGGGGATGATCACCGAGCGACTCGCGGACGCCAAGCGGTTTCGGTTGGCGCGCGTGAAGCCGCTGGGGGGCGACGTTGAGCTGGTGTATCGGCGTGATCGTGGGGCAGCCGAATCGCGTGAAGCCGCGAGCGTTCCGCCGGGCGCATCGTGATCGCGATCCGGCTCTCAGACTTGGGTCGGCCAGAACGTCAGCGACGGCTGGACGACGCCCTTGATCTCGCGGCCTTCCGCGTTTGTGTACAGCACCGTGCCGGGCGCGATGTGCGCCCAGCGGACCTGCGCGAACGCGACGGGTGTCGCACCGAGCATCGGCGAAAACGCCGAGCTGGTGATCGCGCCGATCGAGTCGCCGTCCGAGGCTGCACGCAGCAACTCGCCCGTCACCGGTAGCACGGGGAACGACTCCGCCGAGACGCGGATGCTCTCGAACTTGATCGCGACGAGCTGCTGCTTGGGGTGTCCCCGCGCGTGCATGCGGGCCACGATCTCCTGGCCGAGGTAGCACCCTTTCTTGAACGACACACGGTCCGCGATGACCCCGGTCTCCGCCGGCAGCGACTCGGTTCCGAAGTCGATGTTGTACAGCGGGGTACCGGCCTCGATGCGAGCGACGTTGAACGCGTGCCATCCGGCCGGACGGAGCCGGACGCGGGACGCGAGCGAGCTCGGGTTTGCGGCCTCTTCGTCCGCCTCGCGGCCGTCGTTGACGAGCTTGGTGTACAGCTCCAGGGCCTCGGCGACCGGCACGATGATCTCGTACCCGGGGACGCCGGTCGTGTCGTCGCGGAAGACCGTGACGGAGCGATTGGGGCCGACGAAGGTCGCGACCGCACCGGCCGGCAGACCACCCTCGGGCGTGCCGAGAATCGCGTGCAGCAGCGGCGCGGCAGTGGGGCCGTGTACCGCGAGGCGGTGGGTCTCCTCCTGGATCGAGCGGATCTGGACGTCCTCGGCGATGATGAAGTTGCCGAGCGTGACGATGGTGCGTTCCGCGGCGTGGATATCAAGGTCGAACAGCACGCGGTCGGCGAGGCGGAGGATGCGGAGATCGCCGTCGATTCGTCCCTTGGTGTTGAGCCAGAAGCCGTTGCGTGTGGTGTTGTCGGGCTGAAGGGCGACGTCCTGCGAGATCATGCTCTGCAGGAACGCGACGCGGTCCTTGCCCGTGATCTCGATGATCGCGCGGTGGGGCTGGTCGAGGAGCACGCAGTGCTTCCTGAGCGCGGCGTACTCCAACTCGAGTTCGCCGAAGGTCTCGACGAGTTCAACCGCGCCGAGGGGGTGATCCTCGGGGCCGTAGGGGACGAGGGCGGCCTCGGCCTCCTGGTGAAGTCGGCGGACTGGACTGATTCGGGCCATGCGGCGGTTCCTTTCTGCGGCGGTCATCGTATCGGATCCGACGGAGGCGGGCGTGCCGGGCATCTGGTGACGGGAGTAGAGTTGTGGGACCGCGGAGGGGATCAACCCTTAGGAGCTTCGCGTGGAGAACTTCGAACTGCTAAAGCGTCTTTGTGAAACCCCCGGCGTCCCGGGCCGTGAGGAGCGCGTGCGTGCGTTGATCGAGAAGGAGATCGAGGGGCTCTTCGATTCCACGAGCGTCGACGCGATGGGCTCGCTGATCTGCCGGCGCGGGCCGCGGGCTCCGAAGAAGGGCAAGACTCCCAAGTCCGGCGGCGATCGCCCGCTGCGCGTGATGCTGCTCGCCCACATGGACGAGATCGGCTTCTACGTCACCGCGATCGACAAGAACGGGTTCCTGTGGATGAACTCCGCGGGCGGTTTCGACACCCGCAATATGTTCTCCCGGCGCGTGCTGGTTTGCACGGATTCGGGCGATTTCAAGGGCGTCATGAACCCCGGCGGGCGTCCGATTCACATCTCCAGCCCGAAGGACCGCGAGCGCGTGCCGGAGGTGAAGGAGTTCTTCGTCGATACCGGCATGACGGCCGACGACGTGAAGAAGAAGGTCAAGGTCGGCGACTATGTCGTGATGGATGAGCCCGCGATCGAGATCGGCGGCAAGTTCGTCAGCAAGGCCCTCGACAACCGCGTCGCCTGCTGGCTGGGGATCGAGGCCGTGCGGAAGATCGAGGCCAGCGGCACCGGACACGCCTGCGAGATCGTGGTTGCGTTCACGACGCAGGAAGAAGTCGGTCTCCGCGGCGCGAAGACCGCGAGCCACGCGGTACTCCCCGACATCGGTCTTGGCATCGACGTCACCCTCGCGTGCGACACCCCCGGCGTGCCGGAGGAGGAGATGGTCACCAAGCACGGCCTCGGGTACGGACTCCACATCAAGGACAGTTCGTTCATCTCGGATCACCGCCTCGTCGCGGAGTTCGAGGCCGTCTCCAAGAAGAACAAGATCAAGTACCAGCGGACGATTCTGGCCGCGGGCGGTCAGGACGGCGCGGCGGCCCAGCAGGCCGCGGCGGGCGCTCGGGCGGTGGGTATCACCGTCGGCACGCGGTACATCCACACCGTGACGGAGATGATCGACAAGAAGGACCTGACCGCCGCGCGCGACGTTCTCGCGGCGTACATGGCCCAGGCGAAGTGAGTGCAGGCGCGGGCCGGCGGGGCGTTACTGGTGCTCCGCCGGCACGGGCGAGAGGTGGAAGACCCGCTTGACGAAGCCGTGCGAGAGGTAGATCGCGGGGGTCAGGCAGACCGCGATCACGAGCTTCAGCGTGTAGCCGGTCGCCGCGGTCTTGAAGACTTCGGCGAGCGGCATCGGCGCGGCATCGGGTGACGGGAAGAGCGTGCGGCCGAGGCTGAACGCGAGGAAGGTGACCACGAGGCTGTCGATCATCTGCGAGATGACGGTGCTGCCCGTTGCGCGCAGCCAGATGAACTTGCCGCCGGTGATTCGTTTGAGGAGCGTGAAGATCGAGATGTCGCAGAGCGTGCCGATCAGATAGGCGGTGAGGGACGCGACGTACATGATGCGGGCGTTGCCGAAGACCGCCCGGAAGGTCTCGGGATTGATGTTGAAGTCGGCATCGAGCGACGGCATGGCGAGGGAGACGTTGATGAACGCGAAAGCGAGCATCGCCATGCAGAAGCTGACGAGGGCGATCCGGCGTGCTGCTTTCTTGCCGTAGAACTCGTTGGCGATGTCCGTGATGAGGAAGGTCACGGGGAACGCGAGCATGCCGCAGGTGTGCACGATGGCATCCACGGGGCCGACCGAGAACCCCAGGGGGATCCGGAAGAGCTTGATCCCCACGATGTCCCCGATCAGCAGGCACGTGACGGACGTGGCGGCGAGCCAGAGGTAGAGCTTCTGGCCCGGTGAAAGCACGCTGGGATCTGGGTTTTGCGTCATCTGTGGGGGGAGTGTACAGGATCGGGGGCGGGGGGAGAGGATCTGGTCGATTCGCACCCGGATTCGCCGGGGATTCGGCCCCGGGCAGGTACAATGGCTGGCTATGACGACCGCGATCAACGTACCGACGACCGAGTTCGAGAAACAGGACCGCTGCGCCGACCTGCCGCACCGTCCCCGGGTGCTCCTGGGCAAGATGGGGCTGGACGGCCACGACCGCGGGGTGAAGGTGATCGCCCGCGCGCTCCGGGATTCCGGCGTGCACGTGATCTACTCCGGTCTTTGGCAGACGCCCCGCAGCCTCGCGATCTCCGCGCGGGACGAAGACTGCGACGTCATCTGTGCGAGCATGATGAGCAACTCGCACTTGGTGCTCGGGCCCAAGCTCGTCGATGAACTCAAGAAGCTCGGGCGATCGGACCTGCCGGTGTACATGGGGGGCATTCTGCCGCAGGAGGACATCCCGCAGCTGATCGCGGGCGGGGTTCGCCGCTGCTTCACGACCGGCGTTGGCCTCTTGGACATCGTCAACGCGGTCCGAGAGACGATCGCTGAACGCCGCGACACGGTCTCGGACAACCGCGCGGCACAGCTCGCACGCGACATCTCCCGCGCCCACGACGGGAAGCCCGCTCGCGCGGGCGCGAAGCGTCGGCGGCCGGCGCGGGTCATCGGCGTGACCGGTTCGCCGGGTGCCGGAAAGAGCACGCTCGTGGCGCAGATGGTGGGGGAGTACAGCCGCTCCGTGAAGGCCGGCGCGAACGGGTACCAGGGGCGGTGCGGCGTGGTCGCGTTCGACCCGATGAGCCCGCTGACGAGCGGCGCGCTGCTGGGTGACCGCTTGCGGGTCGATTTCAACTCGCTCGACGAGTC
>JBIKMF010000071.1:0-13474 GCA_044359425.1 Phycisphaerales bacterium | reverse complement strand
TCACCTTGCTGAATCGAACCGGAGCCACCCTGACAGTCCAGGGAACGTGGTCAAGTAGCGACACGTCGGTCCTGCTCCAGAACTTCGGCACCGTTTCTGGCTCCGCAACGATGGCGATCGCCAGAATCCGGAACGAGACCGGCGGGATCTGGAACGCGGGCGTTCAGGCCAACCAAAACACCGAATGGGTCAACGAGGTCGGCGCGACCATGACCCTCACGAACGCTGGAAACTCCAACTCGAACGCCCCCCTCGTCAATCGGGGCACGCTCACGGTGTCCGGCACGTCGAATCTCCGAATCAACAACCTCGGCACGCTAACCGTCGCCGGTGGGACGCTGAACACGGGATCTGGGCTGGGGCTGGAGCAACGTGCCACCGCGACGTTCGCCGCGGGCTCCACGGTCAACGGCCCCGCGACCTTCTTCGCGGGATCGACAACGTCGATGCTCGGTACCGCGAACCTCTCTTCAACCATCGAGAGCGGGGCGGTTGTCAACCTCTCAGGAACCCACTCAGACTCGGGGAACTTCATCGTCAACGGCACGCTCAACTGGACCGGGGGCACCATCACCGGCACGCCCCGCATGCAGATCAGCTCAAACGGCGTGCTGTCAATCTCGTCCGTGGCGACCAAGAACCTCCAGCGTTCTATCGAGAACTACGGCACGATCACCGTCGCAGGTGGCTCCGTGAGCCTGTCCGGGGCCATCATCACGAACTACGGAACGATGACGGTGGCCGGAGGCGTGACCCTCTCCCGTACCGCGGGGGCCGTGGCGGTTCAGAACCTCGGATCGTTCAACAAGTCCGCCGACGCCGCGGCAGCCACGTTTGGCCCAGCGTTCGCCTTCAACAACCTCGGCGCAGTCCAGGTCGCAGGCGGATCACTCGCCCTCAACGGCGGGGGCATCCACGACGGCCAGTTCTCGGTCGCGGAAGGTGCGTCCGTGGTCTTCGCGAGCAACCATTCGCTCGGAACCGAGTCCGCGTTCTCGGGGAACGGCACACTATCGATTACCGGCGGAACAACCGAGTTCTTCGGCGACGTGACCCTTGCCCGTCTCCTCCTCAATGGTGGCAACGTTCGCGGCGATGGTGACATCACGTTGGCCGCTGGGCTCACCTTTACCAGCGGTACTCTCGCAGGCACCGGCAACCTCACGCTCCAATCGGGCTCCACCTCCACCATCGCCGGCGCCGGCCGGAGCATCAACCGGACAACCGTGAACGCCGGGGTGCTCACGTTGAGCACGAACACCCTCACCGTCAACGGAACCTACACGCAGCTCGCCACCGGGGAGTTGGCCTCTGTGCTCGCTACTCGCGGCAACCCCGGTACCAATGGTGCACTCGTCGTGAACGGGGCCGCAACGATCGACGGAGCCCTCTCCGTTGATCGCGCGTCGGTCAACCCCATCGCAGGCGATTCCTTCGTCTTCCTGAGTGCGACGACGCTCAACGGGGCGTTCGCGACCCTCCCTGTGAGCGCGGGAGCGGGGCGCGTGTGGCAACCGACCCCGGCTGGCGGAAACTTCGCCATGACGGTGCTCCCCGCCTTCTCGTGGACGGGCCGCTCTGACGGACGCTCGTGGTCCGTGGCTGGCAACTGGGCCGCGGGTCTCATTCCTGTGGCCACCAGCGACGCGACGATCCCCGCAGGAGGCACCGAGCCGATCTGGGTTGATACCGGCAGTTGGAGCGTTCGCTCACTCATCTCCGGTCGCTCCGTGCGGGTAGACGGCGGCACACTGACCCTCGCTGGTGCGGCGACATCCACCGTGACCGGGAGTCTCGACATCGTTGCGGGAGGTGTCGTGGTCACCTCTGGGCACACGCTCAACATTACCGGCACGGCGTCCTCCGCCGCCAATCTCGACCTCGCGGGGCGGATCAACGCTGCCGCGGCGAGTTTCACCGCCGCGTCCACCCTCACGACCCGGCTTGATGCCCAGGCGGGTGGCCGACTGGTGGTCGCGGGTGCAGCATCTCTCGACGGCGTGTTGGTCAACACCTTCGTCGATGGCTTCAACCCCGCCACACCGATCCTTTCCACCTGGGATTCAACGGTCCTCCAGGCCGGCTCGATCGCGGGCTCGTTCGGAGCGGTGACCATCCCCACCGTCCCCGTGGGAGGCATGATCTTCCGCAGCGACGCGACCACCCTGAAACTGCTCTTCAACATCTACGATTTCGACGGCAACGGGGGTGTCGACGCCGACGACGTGACGGCCTTCTTCACCGCGTGGGACGCGGGCAACACGTTCGCCGACATCAACGGCGACGGCGGCGTGGACGCGGACGACCTGATCGTCTTCTTCGCGGGCTGGGATGCGGGGGGGAGGTAACTGGGATCGGAACTCTTCACGCCGACAAAGTCTGAAGATGGGGCTGTGGCCCTGACGAGAGTTGCCAGCACGCTCCCTCTATGATCCCCGATGAGCGAAGGTCCCACCGTCGGTCCCCCCTCCCACATCCCCGTCATGCCCACCGAGGTCGCCCAGCGCCTCGCCTTGGCACCCGGGCAGACCTACCTCGATTGCACCGCCGGGCTCGGGGGGCACGCTGTTGTCGCTGCCGCGGCAGTGGGGGCCGGGGGTCGGATCATCCTCAACGACGTGGACCCGGGGAACCTGGAGCGGGCCAAGGCCACCGTCGGGGCGTCTGGTGTACCGGTCGTCGGGATGCTCGGCAACTTCGCGGATATCTCCTACCGCATGCGAGACGCCGGGCTCGTAGCCGATGCGATACTCGCCGACTTGGGGTTCTCGTCCAATCAAATGGAAGACGGCCAGAGGGGGCTGTCCTTCATGCGAGACGGCCCGCTCGACATGCGGCTCGATCCCTCCCTCCCGACCTCCGCGGCAGACTTGGTCAACAGCCTCGGGGAGGGTGAACTGGCCGATCTCATCCTCGAGTTCGGCGAAGATGGGGGGGCCCGACGGATCGCGCGAAAACTTGTTCAGGTTCGCACAGAGGGGCCGATACAGACGACGGCGCGGCTCGCGGAGGCCGTGCGTTCGGCTGTCCCTGGGCAGAGGGGCAGCGGGATCGATCCGGCGACCAAGACCTTCCAGGCTCTTCGCATCGCCGTGAACGACGAGTTGGGCTGCCTCGGGGCGCTCCTCAAGAGCATCGAGAACGAAGCGCGGAAGCCGGGTGCTTGGTTGCGTCCCGGTGCACGAGTGGTGTTCTTGACGTTTCACTCTTTGGAAGACCGGTTGGTGAAGCGGAGCTTCGTGGGGTTGGTCAAGGCGGGGTTGGCGGCGGAGATCGGCGATCAGGGCGAGGGGCCGACGGAGGCCGAAACGGGTGTCAACCCGCGGGCAAGGTCGGCGAAGGTGCGGGCGGTTCGGTTGATCGAAAAAACTGGTTGAGTCGGGTCGGACGGCGTGACTGCGGAGCGGGTGAGAAGCTACAGTGAACCAACCACGAGAGTGGTGGCTCGCATTAACGGTCGGACTGCCGGGCAAGGACGCACGGCGCGGCTGTTGGTGATCTAGAGGGACCGCGGCGATCCGGGCAGACGCCGCGATCAGGGGCGTTATCACGTGACTCGGGAACTCAAACTCGCATTGATCGTTGGCTTTTCCCTGCTCCTGGTCGTGACGGTGCTGATCTCCGATCACCTGTCAAAGGCCCAGAACTCGCGTCTGTCGAGCGAGATCGCCGAGAACCCGGCACTGGTCAAGACCCAGCCCCCGCGCGAGCGGCTGGTCGCTGAACCTCCGGTGACCCCGACTACCGACGGTACTCGGTTGGCGATGAACGAACAGGACGCTCCCCTGATCCCTTCGCCCGGCCCCGCTCCGTCGCCGGTCGTCGATGAACCCGTGATGATCCATCAGGGCAAGGATCGCAACGAGGGTGCGTTGAGCAAGGCGATCGAGGGCGACAACGACCTGATCGTGCCCGGTCGGGGTCCCGCGAAGGCCATCCCCATGGCCGGTGTGAAAACCGTCGCGACCGGGATGGAGGATCTGGTGAACAAGGTGGCGGGTGCCGCCGGCACCCCTCAGTCCCAGCCCCAGGTTCCGATGCAGACGGACAACCAGACCGGTAAGGGCTCGAGCGGCCCCGATCAGGTGCCCGCGCCCAAGCCGGAGTCGGTCATCACGAAGGCTGAAGTCAGCGGCAAGGTGCACCAGGTCGCCCCCGGCGAGAACCTCAGCAAGATCGCTCGTCGCTACTACGGTGATTCGAAGCACTGGAAGAAGATCGCCGACGCCAACCCGAAGATCGTCGGCAAGAACGGCGAAGTCCGCGTCGGGGTGAAGATCACGATCCCCGAGTTGACCCCCGCCAAGTCCGAGCCCTCCCCCTCGACCCCGAAGTCGATGCTGGGTGCGCCCGATCGGGCAATCGCGGCCAAGGAGCCGGCCAAGACCGAGCCCAAGAAGGAACTGCCCCGCACGACCCTGAAGTCCGCGGAGACCAAGGTTGCGAAGGCAGATCGCCCGGTCGTGAAGGAGCCCGTCGGCAAGCCCGAGGCCAAGAAGGCGAGCGGCTCGTACACCGTGCGCTCCGGTGACACCCTCAGCGGGATCGCTCAGCGCGAGCTCGGCAGTGTGTCGCGAGTGAAGGACATCGTGGAGCTGAACAAGGATTCCCTCGGCAAGGACCGCGCCGGCGTCCGCGTCGGCCAGGTGCTCAGGCTGCCCAAGGCCTGAGTCTCGGGCGACCAACCGCACGGAGTCACGGCATGTTCGCGAAGTTCACAGTACTGATCCTCGCCATGGGTGCGTTCGCCGCGGGCTTGCTGTCCCTGAGGCAGAGTCGCCTCCAGGTTGCCAGCGAGATTACGCAGTCCCAGCTGCGCATCGAGGCCGCGGATCAGCGGCTGTGGAAGCTGCGTACCTCCATCGCCGAGAAGGTGACCCCGGGTCGGGTTGGTGAACTCGCGGAAGAAGTCGGGCCACTGCGGCCGCTCGCGCTGCCGCCGTTGCCGGTTGAGGACGAAACGTCGGACGAGAAGGGCGCCCCCGGTACGCCGGCGGCGAGGCTGACAAAGCAGGGACCCTCTGCAGGAAGTCCGTGATGATCACCCATGCGAGCGCTGTATCGGGTCGGGCGGCAGAGCTGACCAGCCGATTCCAATGGACGGTGACACTCGTCCTTGGGCTCATTCTGGTCCTGCTCGCCATCATGGTCGGGCGGGTCGCACAACTGCAGATCGCGCCAAGCGAGGCACTGCAGGAGCACCTCGTCCCGCGCACAACCACCAAGCGACTCCTCCCGATTCGCGGCGACATCCTCGACCGCCGCGGGCGTCTCCTCTCCGCCACGCGCTTCGGCGAACGCGTCTACGTCGACCCCACCATGCTCCCCAGCCCTCCCGATGAGGCCATCGTCAAGCTCTCAAAGCTGACCGGTGTGCCGGAAACCGTCATCGGCGAGAAGATCATGAAGGCGATCGAGTTCAACGCCGTCTACTACGCCGCGAACCCGAAGCCAGGTTCCGAGGCCGAGATCAGCAAGGCCGACGCCCTCCGCCGCCTGCTCGAGCGAGGACTCAAGGCTCCCAAGCCCGCCAATCCCACATCCGCAGAGCCCCTCGTCGAAGACGCGGGTGAAGGCGATGTCGATCTCGCCGCGGCCAGCGCCAATACCCCGCCCAAGCCCAAGGAACCCAAGCCCGTCCGCTTCGTCCCCGTGACCGGCGTGGTCAACGACGAGATCGCCGCGGCAATCCGTGAGGCGAAGATCCCCGGTGTCGCCCTCGAGAACCTGCCCGTCCGGGAGTACCCGGGCGGTGCGGATGTCGCGTCGATCATCGGCAAGGTCGGCACGGATCAGAAGGGCAAGATGGGCGCGGAGTGGCTGGCCAACAACACGCTCACCGGTGCCTCGGGCAAGATGACCTACGTGCGGGACGCCAGGGGCCGCCCGCTCTGGACGGATGTTGGCCAGGTTTCCCCTCCGCAGCCCGGCAGCGATATTCAGATGACGATCGACCTCGAACTCCAGCGGCTGGCCCGCGAAGAGCTCATGCGAGGTATTGAGGAAGCCGATGCGGCTGGCGGCCGGCTTGTTCTCGCTGATCCCCATACCGGCGAGATCCTCGCA
This sequence comes from Phycisphaerales bacterium, assembly GCA_044359425.1. GTDB lineage: Bacteria > Planctomycetota > Phycisphaerae > Phycisphaerales > UBA1924 > JBEIUO01. The sequence continues at coordinate 7,408 of JBIKMF010000071.1, read as the reverse complement.
ATGGTGGACATCGTGCGAGAACTCCCCGACCTCGCGCCGTACCCGTGGGTCGACAAGCCCAAGCTCAAGAAGGGCGAGAAAGCACCCCCGGAGCCCAACGTGCTCGGCAGGCCGCGCCGTTACATCACGCTCGCGGAGGACAAGGGACGCAAGACGCACCCTGCCCTCGGCAGGAACCGCTGCATCGAGGATGTCTACGAGCCCGGCTCGACGTTCAAGCCGTTCGTGTGGGCGGTGATCACCGAGCTCGGCCGCGCGAAGATCGATGAGGTCTTCGACACCGAGGGCGGTCGGTGGAACACCTCGTACGGCCGGCACATCGAGGACGTGACCAAGCGCCCAACGATGACCTGGCCGGATGTTCTCAAGAACTCGTCCAACATCGGGATGATCAAGGCCGCGGAGCGACTGAGCTTCAAGGAACTGCACGACACCGTGGTGCGGTTTGGCTTCGGCAAGCCCACCGGCGTGGGGCTTCCCGGTGAGGCGAGCGGTCTGGTCACCGGCATGCAGAAGTGGAGCAAGTACACCCAGACCTCTGTGGCGTACGGGCACGAGGTTGCCGTGACCCCCGTTCAGATGATCCAGGCGTTCAGCGCGTTCGCCCGCGAAGGCGAAATGGCGGGAACGATCCCGCACCTGCACATGGTCGCTCAGACCGCCGACGGCGACGCGGTCGCGCCGAGCTTCTTTTACCGCGTGTTGCCCGGCCACGTCGCCATGCTGTCTCGAGAGCCCATGGCAGGAGTCGTGACCTCCATGGAGGAACGCTGGGCAAAGGGCGAGGGGAGCGGGTGGCGATACCGGCTCTTCGGAAAGTCCGGCACCGCCGAGATCCCTCTCGGCAAAGCTCCTGACGGCAAGAAGCGCCCCAAGGGCTCCAGCGGCTACTTCGACGACCAGTACAACTCGTCCTTCATCGCCGCCGGCCCGATCGAGAGCCCGCGGCTGGTCTGCATCGTCGTCATCGACGATCCGGGTCCGGACCGCGTTCACAAGAGATCTCACTACGGTGCGGCGGTTGCCGGCCCGGTTGTGCGCCGCTACCTCGAGCGGGCTCTGGCGTACGTGGGGGCCCCGGTCTCGCCCGCCCCAGTCACTCCCGAGCCTGCTGAAGCACGCTGACACCGGTTCGACGGCAACAAAGAACACCGCAAAAAAGAGAACGCCCCGTCCGTGAAGGTCGGGGCGTTCGCGTATTCAGAGGTTGAAGGGCTTAGCGGCGACGACGGCCGGTCGCGATAGCCGCGAGACCCAGAAGGGCCGCCGAGCTCGGGGCGGGAATCGTGTAGGAGAGGAACGAGCCAGCGACGGAGGTCGTGCCCCAGCCAGAGGTCGCCTGATCGGCGCGGCTGAGGTGGTCAACGCCCGGGTCGGCGTTGCTGCCGGTCGTGATGACGTCGAACGTGAACGTGCCGTTGCCGGTCATGCCGATCGCCGAGCGATCGAAGGTGATGGTCTGGTTGAACCCGGAAGGAACAACCGAGAAGCCGGGCGTGGAGATGTACGTGGCAGCAACGAGGGAGTTGCTGTTGTCGTTGAGGCCGGACATCTGACGGACTTCGCCGCCGGGGACGCCGTCAGCCCAAGTGCCAACCCAGAAGTTGATCCCCTGGCCGTTCCAGTTCACGTTGCGGCCCCAGCCATTCGTGGTGTCCGCGCCGGGGGCGCCGGTGTTGATGCCGATGCAGTACTTGCCCCAGTTGGTCGCGTTCAGGTTGCCACGGGCAGCGATGTCGAACGTGATCGAGGTCGCGGTGTGGCTGACCGTCACGCTCGCGATATCGATGTGCGCGAGACCATTGTCGAACAGGTCGTTCTGAGCGTCGTTGAACGTCACCTGGGCGAGGGCGGTGGAGCCCATGGCCAGAGCGGCCAGAACAGCAGCGGTCTTCATCTTGTCTCTCCTGACTGACCGGCCGTTGGGCCGGCGGGTTTCTCTCTGCACGAACATCGTGCCAACAGATTGTAATCGAAGGCGGTGGTCATCCAAGGCAGATTTTGCGGTTTTTGCGGGGGTTTTCGATGTAACGAGTTACATGGATAGGTTTCCGGACAGGGAGTCTCCCGAGGTGGGGCCTGTGGCAGGCCTCGGGGGCACGCTCGGAATTTCCGGGCTCCGGGTGGAAAAGGACTTGCGGGAGATGAACGGGGTTGGGATAATGAAAGCGTTTACAGATCCAATCAGAGGAGCACAGCGATGTCGAGCCGAGAATGTGTGGTGGCGGGTGTTGGGTTGTTGATTGCGTCGGCTGCGTACGGCCAGACCCCGCTCCCGATTCTGAATCCAAGCTTCGAGCAGGCCAATCCGTTCAACTCCGCGAACCCACTGCAGTTCTCGAACAACAGCGACCCCGAGGCTCGCTGGCGCAGCAACACCGACGGTCTCGTGCCGGGTGTTATCGCTCGCACCGGCGTTCGCTGCATCGAGTTGGGCGGTCGGCTTGACGGTGGCTTCTGCGGTTTCACCACCGATCTCCGCAACTTCTTTCTCCCTGGCTTCCCCTTCTACGACGTGTCCTTCGACTGGGCCGGCGGCGATGTCGAACTCACCGCGTGGTACATGATCCCTGCGGACGAGCCCATCGTCGGCGCGGGCGCAACCATCAAGATGGACGTGAAGGGTGCCGGCAACGGCAATCAGAACAACGCCTCGTGGGATCCCTTCGAGGCCGGAAGTCCCCACGCGAGCGAGTTGATCTTCGGGCACACCGGCGGGCAATGGGTTCAGTATCGTGTGGTGTGGCCTCGGACTGAGATCAACGCGCTGGTTGCCGCGAACCAGGCCGAGTTCGGCTACGCGATGCCCCCCTTCCCGAACCGCATCAAGATCACCTTCGGCCGGTTCCGGAACGACAATCCATCCACGCCCGGAGATCCGATCTCGGGGCTGATCTTCTTCGACGACATCAACATTCAGCAGTTGCCCATCGGCCCGTCGTGCCCGTGGTCGGGTGACGGCTGCTTCGGCGACTACAACAACGATGGTGGCATCGATGGCGACGACGTCATCGGCTTCTTCGCCGATTGGGACGCGGGCGGTTCCTGCGCCGACGTTGACGGCTCCGGCGGCGTCGACGGCGACGACGTCATCGCGTTCTTCGCCCTCTGGGATTCCGGCGGGTCGGGCGCTCCTGGCTGCTAAACCCCCGACGAGGCTATCTTAATTGGTCTTTGTTTGGGTACGAGTTCGTGACACTCTTGGTTGTCGTCTGGTTGGGTCGCGCCTAGAGTTCCCTCCCGGTCTCGGCGGTGTCGGGTCCGGGGAAACGCGTCGGCATGCCGCCGTCGCATTGTGAATGGGTAGGACATGCCGAAGAACAAGAACCACAAGGGTCTGCTGAAGCGGATCCGCATCTCGAAGAGCGGAAAGATCCGCCATCGTTCTGCGAACCACAAGCACTTGCGCTCCGGCAAGGGCGGCAAGCGTCTTCGCCACCTCCGGAAGGACCCCTACATGTCCAACCCGGACGCGAAGCGGCTCGAAAAGCTGCTCTTCCGCCGCCTGCGTGGGCGCAACCAGCCCCGCACGGCCCTGCGCCGCAGCCCCAGCCCGCAGGAACGCGCCGCCGCCAAGGCCGCGAAGAAGGACTAATCCAGTTTTCACCAGTTCGCCGGGAGAACAAGTCGGAGGTCGTGCCTCCCCCCGTCGGACGTTATTGAGGAGTTGGCTCCATGCCACGCGTTCGTAAAGGTGCAGCCCGCACCCAGGCCCGCAAGCGGATCCTCCGCCGGGCTCGCGGCTACTACGGCACCAAGCATCGTCACAAGTACCAGGCCGAGAATGCGCTGATCCGGGCGGGCGTTTACGCGTTCCGCGACCGCCGTCAGCGCAAGCGGGACTACCGCGGCCTCTGGATCATCCGTATCACCGCCGCCTGCAAGATGCGCGGCACCCGCTACAGCCTTTTCATGAACGGGCTGAAGATGGCCGGCATCGTGCTCAACCGCAAGATGCTCAGCCAGGTCGCCATCGAAGACCCCAAGCTCTTCGACACCCTCGTGGAAACCGCGAAGAAGGCCTCGAAGGCTTCTCCCGCCAAGGCGGCGTGATCGCATTCGCATCCGTACACTGACCCGGCTCCGAATTGGAGCCGGGTTTTTCGTTTTGGGGAACATCGCATGAACGGCTGGTGGGTTTCTGAGTACATGGAGGTCTTCGCCAACGGCAAGATCATCCTCACCTCCTGGGTGGTATGGGTTGTCGTTTCCATCACGCTCCACGAGCTTGCCCACGGCTGGACCGCCATCCGCTGCGGCGACGACATCCCCCTCCGCGCCGGCCACATGACCTTCAACCCGCTCGTGCACATCCCGCCCATGGCGTGGATCATGTTCGCGCTCTTCGGATTCACATGGGGCCTGATGCCCGTGCAGCCCGCGAACTTCCGTGGGCGTTACGACGAGGCCAAGGTGGCCTTCGCGGGTCCGCTCATGAACCTGATGCTCTGGATCCTGTGTGTCGTGCTCGACGCCGTCTGGCTCAAGGTGGGGCCGGGCGTGGGCGGCGCGCTCGAACTCAACCTGCACACGTTCTTCTACGTCGGCGCGATGATCAACCTTATGGGGTTCGTGTTTAACCTCATCCCCATCCCGCCCCTGGACGGCTCCAAGATCGTCGGAGACTTCTTCCCCCGCTTCAACACGTTCTGGACCGGCAACGCCGCGATGTGGGCAGGCCTGATCTTCGCCTTCCTGCTCTTCACCGTCGTCGGCAGTATCGCGTGGGGCATCTCGCGCACCATCTCAACGCTGGTGATCGCGATCCTCGCCAGAGCGATGGGCGCAGACTGGGTTGACTGGAGAGTCTTGAACTAAGCCTCAGCACACCCCGCAGAGCTTGTACAGAATCCGCGAGCCTACGTTCGCGTCGTACTCCATCCCGTGGTGCGGTTCGGGTGAAACCTCGACGAGATCAAACCCGACGACCGTCTTGCCCGACTTCTTCAACGCCTCGAGCAACAGCCCAACCTGGTGGAAGCTCAGCCCGCCCGGAACCGGCGTGCCCGTGTGCGGGCACATCGAAGGGTCGAGCCCGTCGATGTCGAACGACACGTACACCTTCTCCGGCAGGTCGGCGATGATCTCGCGGCAGACCGCCGACCACTTCTCGCCCTCCAGCAGCCGCTCGGCGAGCGAGTCGTCGAAGTACACCTTCACCCGCTGGCCCTGCGACTCCGCGAACTTGAGTTCCCCCTCGCCAAAGTCGCGGATGCCGACCTGAACGAGCTTCGTGACGCCCGGGATCTTGGACATCACGTTGTGCATGATCGACGCGTGCGACCAGCGGAAGCCTTCGAAGGCGTCGCGAAGGTCCATGTGGGCGTCGATGTGAAGGATGCCGATCGACTCGTGCTTCTCCGCGCACGCCTTGATGTTCCCGAACGGCACCGAGTGCTCGCCGCCGATGACTCCGGGGATCTTACCATCGCGCAGGACCTTCTTGGCCTCCGCCTCGACGTACGCGTTGATCTTGACTCCGTACGACTCGATCTCGGCGAGCTCCTTCGAGTCTTGCGCCGTCGCGCCGCCCGCGTCGATGATCGGATCGCTCAACTCCGCGACCTTTTCCGACCACTCGTGGATGACCTCGGGGATCTCGATCATGAAGATCCCCTTCTCGTACACGCGGCCGAATCTGCGGTCGTACAGGTCAACCTGAGCGCTCGCGTTGAACACCGCCTCCGGGCCGTACTGCGTGCCGCGACCGTACGACGTCGTGCCGTCAAACGGCACCGGGATCAGGATGATCTTGGCGTCCTGCTTCTTGGTCGGCAGACCGAAGATACCGGAGTCGGGCTGTGCGGCTGCGTCGGGATCGAATGCCATCGGGGCGTCTCCTGGAGGGGCTGGAGGGGCGGGCGGAAGGCCCTGGGACGCCTAGCGTAGGTCACAGAACGCCGCCGGGGCCGTGACGCACGTACCCTATGGGCGTGAAGTACGTCATCATCATCCCGGACGGCGCCGCTGACCTCCCGATCCCCGAGCTCGAAGGGAGGACTCCGTTCGAAGCAGCGGTGAAGCCGAACCTCGACGCGCTCGCCGAACTGGGCCGCGTCGGGTGCGCCCACACCACGCCGCAGGGCTTCGAAGCTGGTTCCGACGTCTGCTCCATGAGCCTGCTGGGCTACGACCCCGCCCGGTACCACACCGGACGGGCCCCCCTCGAAGCCGCCGCGCTGGGGCTGACGCTCACGTCCAAGGATTGGATCTTCCGGCTGAACTTCGTGACCACCAGCGGCACCGGCGAAGACGGCAAGATGCTCGACCACTCGGCCGGTGCGATCACCGACCCCGAGGCGAGGGAACTGCTCCGCGATCTCGTCGCGCACTGGAAGTCCGTCGAGCCGCAGTTGGTCGCCGGAATCGAGCTTCATCCCGGCGTGAGCTACCGGAACATCCTGGTGGATTCCTCCGGTCGTTCTTACCGCGGCCTTTCGACCACCCCGCCGCACGCGGTGCCGGGGGAACCGTGGCGGCAGCACATGCCCCGTGGAGGAGCGAACGACGCGGGCGTCTTGGGCCGGCTGATGGAGCTCTCGGCGGATTTTCTCCCGAAGCACCCCGTGAACATCGCTCGCGCAGCCGCCGGCAAACGCATTGCTTCGATGGCGTGGATCTGGGGCCAGGGGACCAAACCCGAGGTTCCGTCGTTCCGGCAGCGCTTCGGCCTCAAGGGCGGCATGATCACCTCCGTCGATCTGCTCGCCGGTATCGCGTCGTACATCGGATGGGAGCGGATCCCGGTCGCAGGCCTGACGAGCTACCACGACACGGACTACGTCGGGCAAGGGCGTGCATCCGTCGACGCCATCGACGATTTCGACGTGCTCTGCACCCACATCGAAGCGCCCGACGAGGCCTCTCACCAGGGCGACTGGAAGACCAAGGTCGCGTCGATCGAGGCAATCGACAAGCACATCGTCGGGCCCATCGTGAAGAAGTTGCTCACCTTTGGTGACCCCGAGCGGGACCCATCGGCCAAGGGGTGGCGCGTGCTCGTCATGCCGGACCACTTCACGCTCTGCTCGACGAAGAAGCACGACGCGACGCCAGTCCCATTTCTCATGGCTGGAGCGTGGGTACGGTCGATGGTTCAGCGGCCGTTCACCGAGTCGGGTGCCGCGGAGAGCGACCTGGTGGTCGAGAATGGTCACGACCTGATGGAGTACTTCCTGAAGGGCGGCCGTTCATCGGTCCGAAATCCGTAGAAAGCCATGAGCAACGAAGAAACCGACAAGCCGCGCGTCATCCCGAAGATCGAGGGCGATGTCTCGCCGTACGAGGTGCTGCCGGCTGAACCGGCGGCACCCACGCCGCCTCCCGCGCCCAAGGGCAAACTCGAAGGTCCGCGGTTCATCGACACCGTGGACGACGACGCCGACCTGGAGGACATCGGCGACACCGC
>JBIKMF010000070.1:0-13493 GCA_044359425.1 Phycisphaerales bacterium | reverse complement strand
CCGGGCCCGCGGTCCGCAAGCTGAAGAAGTCCGTGAAGTACGGCATGATCGGCGCCGGCGCGACCGTGATGGAGAAGTTCCAGATCCTCCGCGACATCGGCTTCGACGGCGTGGAGCTCGACTCCCCCAACGACCTGGCCCTTGACGAAGTCCTCAAGGCCAAAGAAGCGACCGGGATCGAAGTTCCCGGGGTCGTCGATAGCGTTCACTGGGCCAAGCCCCTCTCCGACGCGAACCCCGACGTCCGCGCCGAAGGGCGTGTTGCCCTCGAAAGGGCCATCCGCGACTGCAAGGCCTACGGCGGATCCTCCGTGCTCCTCGTCCCCGCCGTGGTGAACAAGCAAACCTCGTACGCCGACGCGTACACGCGCTCGCAGGACGAGATCCGCAAGGTTCTCCCGCTCGCCCGCGAAACGGGCATCAAGATCGCCATCGAGAACGTCTGGAACGGCTTTCTGCTGAGCCCGCTCGAAGCCGCGCGGTACACCGACGAACTCGACCCCGCATGGGTTGGTTGGCACTTCGACATCGGCAACATCGTCAACTTCGGCTGGCCCGAGCACTGGATCCCGGTCCTCGGAAACCGCATCTGGAAACTCGACGTCAAGGAGTTCAGCCGCAAAAAGCGCGACGACGAAGGACTCTGGAAGGGCTTCGCCTCCGAAATCGGTGACGGCGATTGCGATTGGCCCACCGTCATGAAAGCCATCGACGCCATCGGCTACGGCAACGGCTGGGCCGCCGCCGAAGTTCGTGGCGGCGACCAGGCCCGACTGAAGGATGTCTACGAACGCATGTGCCGCGTCCTCGACCACTAACCCAATCGATCCGCATGCCCAACGCCCATCTCCCCACCAAGCCCTGCGCCCACTGCGGCCGCCCCTTCACCTGGCGCAAGAAATGGGAACGCGACTGGGACCGCGTGAAGTACTGCTCCACGGCGTGCAGCCGCGGCGCTCGCCCCGCGGCGCCTCCCCCTCGTCCCCGGTAACTCGCCCGATCAGTGCGCCGGCGCCGCGGGAACAGAGTGCTGATGGTCATACCGGTGACGAGCACGATACCGATGGAGTTCCGGGCCTCGGCGCCCGCACCGGTGACGAGCACCAGCGGGAAGTGACCGAAGACGGTGGCCGCGCTGGTCATCAGAATCGGCCGCAGACGGGTCATCGCGGCCTGCTTGGCCGCTTCGACCTTCGAAAGCCCCTGCTCCTGCAGCGTGTTCGCGAACTCCACGATCAGGATGCCGTTCTTCGCCACGAGCCCCACGAGCGTGATGAGCCCCACCTGCGAGTAGATGTTCACCGTCGTGAAATCCAGGTACGTGAAGATCAACGCCCCCGAAATCGCGAGCGGCACGGAGCCGAGGAGCACGATGAGCGGGTCGCGGAAGCTGCTGAACTGTGCCGCGAGCACGAGGTAGATCAGGCAGAGCGCAAAGCCGAGCGTGGTCGCGAGGCTGCTGCCTTCTTTCCTGATCTGGCGGCTCTCGCCGGCGTAATCCAGCGTGTACCCGGCGGGCAGGATTCCCTTCGCGGCCTCCTCGATCGCACGCAGCGCCTCTTCCTTGGTGACCCCCGGTGCGACGCCGCCGTACAGCTTGAAGCTGTTGCGCTGCTGGAACCTGTTCAGCGTCCGCGGCGCGGTCACGGTCTCGATCCGAATGAACGACGCCACCGACACCAGACCGCCATCCGGCGTTCTCACCTTGAGCTGCATCAACTGATCGGGTGACATCCGCGCACCCTCGGCGATCTGCGGGATCACCTTGTAGCTCCGGCCGTCGTAGTTGAACCGGTTCACGTATGCGCCCGACAGCAGAATGGACAGGTCACGCCCGACCGCCGCGAGGTCCAGCCCCATGTCGGCCACGCGACTCTTGTCGATGATCAGCCGCGTCTGCGGCAGGTCCAGCTTGAGATCGGCGTCCGCGTAGAGGAACTTCCCGCTCCCGAACGCCGCGCCGATGAGCTGACCGGCGATGGGCGCCATGTCGGGTGCTTCGTCGGTGCTGGTCACGAGCAGTTCAACGTCAAACTGACCCGCACCCGGCAGCGGCGGGGGCAACCCGGGGAACGCGGTGACCGTCTTGATGGAGGACAGCACCCCGAAGGCCTGCCCCATGAGGTCCGCGGTCGTGCGTTCACGATCCTTCCAGTTGATCGCCTTCATACCACCGAAGCCGCCGGACGGGAAGGTGACGTTGAAGAACGACTCGTGCTCCTCGAACGTGCCCATACCCCGGGCCGCTTCCACAACACCCTTCAGCGTGTAGTCGAGCGTGGCCTCGGGCGAGGACTGGAACACGACGAAGATGAACCCTTCGTCCTCCGTCGGCGCGAGTTCCTTTCGCGAACTCTGGTAGAGCGGCCATGCCGCGAGAGCGATCGCGACGGCGACGAGCGCCATGGTCCACCGAACGTCGAGCGTGACCCCGAGCATCCGCCCGTACACGCCTCGCAACTTGTCGAAGTGCCGGTTGATCATCCGCGAGAACCAGCTCTCCTTGCCCTGCGGCGCAACCATGACCGCGCTCATCACGGGCGAGAGCGTCACGGCCACGATTCCCGACACCACGACCGCGGCGGCGAGCGTGAAGGCGAACTCACGGAAGAGCACACCCGTCAGCCCGGTCTGAAACCCGATCGGGGCGTACACCGCGGCGAGCGTGATCGTCATCGAGATCACGGGCGCGAACAGTTCGCGAGCCCCGTAGAGCGCCGCCTTCATCCGCGGCATCCCTTCTCTGATATGCCTCTCCACGTTCTCGACCATGACGATGGCGTCGTCCACGACGAGGCCGACGGAGAGCACGATGGCGAGGATGGTCAGCAGGTTGAGGGAGAAGCCCATCAGCATCATCGCGATGCATGCGCCCACCAGCGAGATGGGCATCGCGATCAGCGGGACCAGCACCGTGCGGATGGAGCCCATGAAGAGGAAGACCACCAGCCCCACGACCGCGACGGTCTCGGCGAGGGTCTTTCCGATCTCCCTCAGGGCGTTCTCCATGTAGTACGTGCCGTCGTACGCGAGGCGCATGTTCACGCCCGCGGGCAGGGTCGGTTCGATCCGCTTCATCGCGGCCTTCAACGCGGCGCCGACGTCGAGTTCGTTCGCGCTGGGCAGCGGCCACACCGAGAGGTAAATCCCGGGCACCCCGTTGATCCCTGTCTGCGACTGCGGCTCCTCGCTGCCGAGTTCGACCTTTGCGATGTCGGAAAGGCGCACGAGCGTGCCGTCACGCGACCGCACGATCAGCCGCTCGAACTCCTCGGTGGAGCGCAGGTCGGTGTCCGCGAGCAGGTCCGTCTGGAGGTCCTCGCTCTCGGTCTTGCCTACCGCCGCGAGGAAGTTGTTGCGTTGCAGGGCCGAGGCCGCCTCCTGCGGCGAGACGTCGAGCGCGTTCATGCGTTCGGCATCGAGCCAGACGCGCATGGCCAGCGTGCGAGCGCCTTCGATGCCCACGCGTTGCACGCCGGGGAGGGTGCCCAGGTCGGGCTGCACCTCGCGCGAGAGGTAGTCGGTGAGCTGCGTGAGATCGAGGGTGTCGCTGATGAACCCGAGGTAGAACGTCGCGTACGGGCGGTCCGCACGCTGGATCTCGATCACCGGCGACTCAGATTCCGGCGGCAGATCACCGCGGACCTGGTCGAGCCGCGCGCCGATCTCGGCGAGCGCGTCGGTGCTGTTGTGGTTGAGCTTGAGGCGAACGGTGATCGTGGACAGGCCCGCGACGCTCGAGCTTTCGATGTAATCGATACCGTCGATTGCCGCGACGGCGCGTTCGATCGGCGTGGTGATGAACCCACGGATGGTTTCCGCGGACGCACCGATGTAGGGCGTTGTGATCACCACGGAGCTCGACTCGATCCGCGGGTACTGCCGAACGGGCAGGCCCGAGATCGAGCGCCAGCCCACCGCGAGGATGATCAGATTGACCACCACCGCGAGCACGGGGCTCTTGATGAAGATATCAGTGAACGACTTCTTGCTGCTCGCGTCCGCGGACATGGAATGCCCCTATCGCCTTGCCGGCGTTCCGATCACTTGCCCACAGCCCCGCCGCCTTCGCCCGCCCCACCACCGCCGCCGGGCCCGCCGGGTGGGCCGACCTGCACGGAGGCGCCGTCGCGGAGTTTGAACGAACCGGCCGCGGCGATCTTGTCGCCGGCGGCGAGCCCCTCGATCACGATCACGTCCGTTCCGACGGTCGGTCCGAGTTTGATGAACGTCTGCTTGGCGCGCATCGCGCCGCCCTCGCCGGGAACGACCATGAATACATGGTCTCCGAAGGGCGCACGCCGCACGGCGGTCGAAGGGATCGCGACGCGTGTGCTGGGCTCGGAGACGGGCACGCTGATGTCGACGAACATGCCGGGGCGGAGCGTGTCGCTGGGGTTGGGCACGATCGCACGGACGCGGACGTTGCGGGTGTCGGTGTTCACGACGGCGTCGACGCCGTCGACCTCGATGCGCTGCGGTCCGTCGCCGAGCATGATGGAGGTGGCGGTGACGAAGTCGCCCGCTTTGACGCGCTGCGCGTACTCCTGGGGAATGGCGAAGTCGAGGAAGATCCGATCGGTGACACCCTGCATGCCGACGATCTGGGTGCCGAGCGCGAGGAACTGGCCGGGGTGCACCGAGCGGATTCCGACGCGTGCCTTGAAGGGCGCCTTGATCGTCTTCTTGCTGATCTGGGTTTCGACCTGGCGAACCTGCGAGCGGGCGAGTTCGACTTCGGCCGCGGCTTTCTCGAGTCGGGCCCTCGCGCCGGCGAGTTGGGCTCGGGCGTTATCGAGTTCGGTTACGGCGACGGCCTTGGAGGCGACGGCGGTCTCGACGCGGCGGACGTTGGACTCCCAGAGGTCGATGTCGGCGCGGATCACTCCGAGTGAAGACTCCATGACTCGGACGTTGGCCTCGGCGGCGGCGAGATCGGCGCGCTCGACGGAGGCGTCCATCTCGAGGACGGTCTGGCCCTCTTCGACGATGCCACCGGTCTCGAAGTTGACTTGGGTGACCACACCCTCGACCTCGTTGCTGAGCACGACGGATCGCAGCGCGATCACGGTGCCCACGAGGTCGGCGCGGGGTTGCCACTGGATTTCTCGCGCCTCCAGGATCTCGACCGCGAACGCGGGTTCGAAGGCCGGCGCGGCCGCCACTCCGTCGGCGCGGTGCTTGACCGCGCGAATGACGAGCGCTGTTGCGCCGAGCGCCACCACAATACCTACCGCCGCCGCGAGTGATTTCGCTTTCACGACTTTCGTGTCCTTGAACTTGTCGCCCGACCGGGGCGTTTCACCGTCCGCACCGAAGACGCTACCGTCCGCAAGGAACTGAGGAGATCCTGACGGCGTTTTGGAGTCATTTCCGAGAGCCCGAAGATGCGCTCGAACCAGAGGCCGCTCAGCGCCAGGATGACGGTGGCGCTGGCGCCCGGCTCCAGCCCGTCCTTCTCGGCTCGCTTGAGGAGTTCTGTGTGTGCTTCGCGCAGGGGCTTGATAAGGGCCGGGTTGCTGGCGAGGGCGGTGACGAGCACCACGCCCGAGCGTCGCATGTCTGCGCCGCCGCAGTCGGGCTTTTCGAGGCAGGTGGAGAGCACGCCGCGGGCGACCCTTCCGGGGCCTTTGGGCAGGCGATCGATGGCGGCGTCGGCGTCGGTTTTCCAGCGTGCGACGATGCGGTCGACCATCGCTTCGAGCAGGAGGTCCTTGGACCTGAAGTGGTACATGAGTCCGCCCTTGCTGACTCCGGCGCGTGCGGCGACGGCGTCCAGCGTGAGCGTGGCGATCCCGTGTTCGTGGATCACCGCTTCCGCGGCGTCGAGGAGCGCATCGTGGCTGAACTGGGGAGTACGGCCGGCCATGCCGAAGCATACCGACCAGTCGGTTTGAAATCAAACCGACCGGTCGGTCGGTTTGCCGAACCCGGGGTGTGTCTAGGAGTTAGCCGCGGCGTCGGTCAGTTCGCCGCCGACCACGGCGTGCGCTTTTCCGAGCCACCTTCGGCAGAGGCTCGCGAGTCGGGCGCGGTCCACGGGCTTGGTGGCGTAGTCGGTGCAGCCGGCGTCGAGGCAGCGTTGGCGGTCGCCTTCCAGCGAGTGGGCCGTGAGGGCGACGATTGCGACGGTGGAGCCCGACTCGCGCAGGCGTGCGGTCGCGGTGTAGCCGTCGAGGACGGGCATCTGCATGTCCATGAGCACGAGGTCGTAGGGACAAGGATTGCACAAGCCTCGGTCGGGGTCGCGGTCCTGCGACAGGAGCTTGATGCCTTCGAGACCGTTCTCCGCGATGGTTACCTCGAGCCCGAGTTTGCGGAGGAGCAAGCCGATGAGGCGCTGGTTGTCGAGGCCGTCTTCGACGACCAGGACGCGGCCCGTGAGCTTTTCCTCGCTTGGGCCGCGGGCTGCCGCGGCGCTGAGCTGCTCGACGCCGCTGATGTCTTTCGAACAGGCCACCACTCCGACCGGGATGGCGATAGTGAACACGGATCCTTCGCCCTTGCGGCTTGTTGCGGTGACGTTGCCGCCGAGCATGATTGCGAGCTTCCGGGAGAGGGCGAGGCCGAGGCCGGTGCCGCCGTGCCGGCGCGACATCCCGGAGTCTGCCTGGTTGAAGGGGCTGAACAGGGTCGCCATCGCTGCTTCGTCGATGCCGGGGCCGGTATCGATTACGCTGAGGGTCAGCATCCGCTTCCCGGCCTCGGGAGGGCCGGCGGAAACGGTGACGCGTACGGCTCCTCGCTCGGTGAACTTGACGGCGTTTCCGACGATGTTCGAGAGCACCTGGCGGAGCCGGGCTCCGTCGGTGTGGGCGAGGGCGGGCACGGGGCTCAGGCATTCCAGCGTGAGGCCGATCGCCATTTCCTGCGCTCGGGGCAGGTGCAGTCGCACGACCTCTTGCGCGATTCCCAGGGGTGAGCATTCGCTCATCGCGGGAACGATTGCCCCCGAGTCGAGGCGCGAGATGTCGAGCACGTCGTTGATGATGTGCAGGAGTTGGTGGGCGTTGCGGCGGATGATGTCGATGCGTTCGTGTTCGGTGGCGGGGTCGGAGCTTGGATCTCCGAGCTGATCCACGAAGCCGAGGATTGCGTTCATCGGCGTGCGGATTTCGTGGCCCATGTTGGCGAGGAACTGGGACTTTGCCATCGACGCGGCTTCCGCGGCGTCGCGTGCACGGATCATCTCGGCTTCGGCCTGCTTTCGAACGGTGATGTCGTTTGCGACCAGCAGGTATCCGCACGCGTCGCCGGCGTCATCGAGAATTGCGGTGACGCAGAGGGCGACGGTGACGAAGGTGCCGTTGCGACGGCGCATGCGCCATTCGCGTTCGAAGGAGTTGCCGACCGTCACGCCGTGGGTGACGGCGTCCATGTCGGAGTGGTCGCCGGTGCCGAGTTCTTGTCGCCGGGCGGCCAGTTCTTCGGGATCGAAGAACATGGGGGCTTTGGTGATGTTGGCGAGGTCTTCCTCGCGGTAGCCGAGGAGTTTCTCGGCGCCGGTGTTGAAGGTGAGCACGGTGCCGTCTGCGGCGACGGAGATGATGCCGGCGCTTGCGCTTTCGAGGATGGCCTGCTGTTCGAAGGTGACTCGCTTGAGTTCCGCGGCGGTCCTTAGGCCTTCGCCGTGGCGGACTTCGAGGCCGTCGATCATGGCTTGGAGGTTGGTGGCCATGGTGGTGACGGCGTCGGCGAGGACGCCGAGTTCGCCGGGTTCGCCGCGGGGCATTTCGGCGCCGATGTCACCGTCGGCGATGCGGCGGGCACCTTCGGTGAGGCGGCGGATGGGCCCGCAGATACCTGCGGCGAGGTGCCAGCTTGCCGCGTACAGCAGTCCGATAACCAGCACCCCAGCGAGGATCGCGATGCGTGCGGCGTGGCGTGAGCCAGCGGTGAATGAGGCGTGGTCCTGCCACACGACAACCGCCCACGGCAACTGGCCAAGGGGCTCGGATGTTGCCCGGCGCGGCGAGCGCACTCCGCCGGTCTCGTGCTCGGCCCAGGCCGGACCGCTGCCCGGCAGCGGCAGTTCGTGCGCGAGGGAGGCGCACTCGCTGTGGGTGTGCTCACCCAACTCGATCTTGGTTCGCAGCTTAGTCTCGGGGTCTTCCGTGTTTGCCAGGACCACGCCGTCCTCACCGGCGAGCATCGCCCATGAGGCGTCGGGGATCATGTGCTGGTGCTTGACGATGACCTGCTGAAGCCATGAGACTGCGAGCTCGTAGCGGAGCACACCGATGATGTCGCCGGTGGAGCCGCGGACCGGTGCCGCGGCGCAGAGGGTCGGCTGTCCGTTGACGTCCGCGTAGTGGCGTACGGAGAAGCAAGGCAGTCCTTCGGCCACGACTTGCTTGAAGTACTGGGCGTGGGCGTCGCTGATCCCGGGCATGCGGATGCCGGTCTGCGCAACCAGGGCTCCCTTGGCATCCAGAAGGCTGACTCCGAGCAGGTTGATTGGGTCAGATGCCGCGACACGACGGAGGAGGCCGCCGAAGGCGAGGGCGGCCTCGGCGCGCTCCGGCTCGTTCATTTCGATGAAGCTCTGAACGGCCGGCAGATTTGCGGCGGCGCGGACGCTCTCGATTTTTTCCTCGATGGCACCGTCGAGTTCGTGCGCGAGGATCCTTGCTGCGCCGGTCAACTCGCGATCGTTTGCTCGCTCGATTGCAATGGACTCGTGGCGGAGGAGCAGCCCCCCCACGATCGCGAGCGGGATCACCGCGATGGCGAAGAGCGTCAGCAGGATCTTGCGCTCGAGTGTCATGGCAGGTCTCCACCGTCGATCAGCTGCGCCAGCGGCGGGCGACGGGTCAGCACCCCGGTGTCCACAAAGAACTCGATGTACAGTTCTGCCGTTCCCTGCATCTCGCCCGCTTTCCCGTTGGCTCCGAAGAGCTTTCTGTTGTCCTCGAGGCCCAGCAGCTTGACGCCCTCGGTGCTGATCTCGCCGGGCTTGAGCCCCAAGCGTTTCTCGAGGATCGCGTTTCCGAGGTCGGGGTGTTCTTGCCAGTATTCGAGTGCGCGGAACCACTGGGCCGTCAGGCGCTGCAACTGCCCCGGGAATCGCTCGCGCGTTTCCGCGGTGGTCAGCATGGCGTCGAGCACGAGCTTGGGGGTCTCGCGCGTGGTGAAGCACAGGTTGGCGCCTTGGGCCTGGGCCTGGCTGACGTACGGCTCCCACGTGTGCGCGATATCGACCAATCCGCGCGAGAGCGCGGCGGGTACATCCGAAGCTTCGGTGTCGATCAGGGTGACTTCGCTGCGGAGCACGCCGTGCTTGTTGAGGAAGGCGTCGAGGAAGACTTCGCCGAAGCCGCCGAAGTTGGTGCCGATTCGCTTGCCACGAATGGAGTCTGGGCCGAGGATTGGATGGATCGAGAGCACGCCGTCGGCGCCGGTGGATTCGTCGGTGATGAGCAGGACTCGCAGGTCGCTGCGGGCTCGGGTGAGGGTCACGGCGTCGGCGAGGGAGACGCCGACGATGTCGTACTCGCCGGCGGCGAATGCCGCGAACATGCGATCGGAATCTTCGGTGACCGAGATGGCGACGGGGATATCGGCTTCACGCAGATAGCCGAGTTCCTCGGCGAGGAGGAGGGGGTAGTACCCGAGCCACATGTCGACGCCGATGCGGAGGGGACGGGTTTGTTCGATGGGAGTCACGCGGCTGGAGTTGTCGGTCAAGACCGTTCGTGCTCCCACCAACGCGAGAGCGGTCGCGACGATGCTCGCGAAGACGACGCCTTTCCAAGTTCCAACCTTGCGGGTTGCCATCAGCTGCCCCAGAAAGTGACCGTTCACATATCGAGAGGCTGGGGCGTTCGTTTGAGGCGTTGGTGCAAGGGCCCACGAAAACCCTGTGTCGGCCGACGAATAAACGGTTCCCTAGAACAGGTGATATCACAGCCTTGCTTAGGGGACGCCGAGCGATTTCTCCGGGTTCGCGTAGATTGTTGCTTTCCCGTTGAGGTTGTCCGCGCGGACGTCGGCGAGGGTGGTGGTGCCGCCGAGGCCGCGAGGGAACTCGGTGGCGTGGATGATGTCGACGTGGCCGTCGGCGAAGGCGGCGTTGACCGCGCCACCCCCCTTGCCGGGGTGTCGGTAGCCGATGCGGGAGTTGGTGGTTCCGATGCGGTTGTCGCGGTGGCGGCCGGCGTATACGCCGTCGGCGGTGGCGATGAGTTGGAAGGGGCGGACGAAGGCGTTGAGCTTTGTGGGCTTGATGGTGAGGCCGTTGCTACCGGGTCCGTAGCCGACGGACGCGGTGTAGTGGAGGTCTGGATCGACCTGCACAGTTCCCCCGATCGGGTTGAGGGCGTTGATCCAGTAGGAGACGCGGATGATCTTGTCGAAGCCACGATCGGGGATGAGGGTGGGGATGTTGGCGGTGCCGAGTCGGGAGTTGGGCCAGTCCATCCAGCCCTTTGGGTTGTTGGGATCGGTGCCGGTCTGGCCGTTGATGAGGCCTTCGATGTCGAGCGTTTCGGGGCAGACGAACGATCCCCCCTTTGTGGTACGGCCGGACTGCATGTAGCCGTCGCGGTCGAGGATCGGGGCCCACCCGTCAAGGGGATCAGTGGTGTCGGTCCCGGACATATTGTAAGAAGGAACGACGACTTCCTTGTGGTCGTTATTATATAATACGAAGCCTTGGCCGATCGAGTGCTGTGTGGCCCCGCAGGCCGTGGTCCGGGCCGAGCGGCGGGCCTGGCCGAGGGCGGGCAGGAGGAGCCCTATGAGCAGGGCGATGATCGCGATCACCACGAGGAGTTCGATAAGCGTGAAGGCACGGCCAAGGAGTCGCATCACGGTTGCTCCGTTCGCCAGGACAGATCGAACACCTCTTCCATGGGTTCCCACCAGCCACCGGGCGTGGCGGAGGGCACGCGCTGCTGGTACCGGCGCATGAGTTCGTCCCACTCGCGGCATTTGGGGTTGGCGGCGTACTTCTGGAAGTCGCGGGCGGGGTCGAAGTCGTCGGGGGCTTCGAAGGTCATGAAGAGGCGGTTGCCGGTGAGGAAGATGCGCATGGAGGCGATGCCGGCGCCTCGAAGTGCTGCCGCGACTTCGGGCCAGACGGACCTGTGATGCTCTTTGTATTCGGCGATGAGCCGAGGGTCGTCCTTGAGGTCCAGCGCCTGCGCGAACACCTTCATCCGCGATCTCCCGCGTGCCCACGAGTTGCCCCTACCGCAACCGCCCGGGATAGGGTACCATGCCCGCCCCGGCGGCGTGTCGGGGGGTCAAAGGAGATCGCGTGAAATCCAGCATGGTGTTCGCGTTGCTGTCGGCGGTGGCGGTTGGGCTTCTTGGCTGCGAGAAGAAGGCGGAGGAGGCCCCGCGGGCGGGGGGCGAGAATACACCCAAGTCACTCCGGATTGCGGTGGTTCCGAAGGGGACGTCGCACGACTACTGGAAGTCGGTTCATGCGGGCGCGCTGAAGGCGGAGAAGGAGCTCGGGGGGGTGGAGGTTACGTTCCGTGGTCCGGAGCGTGAGGACGACCGGGATCAGCAGATCTCGCTGATGCAGAACATCATCGCGTCGAAGTACGACGCGATCGTGCTGGCACCGCTCGATCAGGCGGCGTTGGTGGGTCCGGTGCGGCAGGCGAAGGAGGCGGGGATCCCGGTGGTGATCATCGACTCGGGGCTGGGCGCGGAGGCGGGCAAGGACTTCGTGAGTTTCGTCGCCACCGATAACCGGGCCGGGGGCGAGATGGGCGGGAAGCACCTGGGCGAGTTGCTGGGCGGGAAGGGGAAGGTGCTGCTGCTTCGGTATATGGAAGGATCGGCGAGCACGACGGAGCGGGAAGAGGGGTTTGTGTCGGCGATCTCCCGGTACGAGGGGATTCAGCTCGTGGATCTGAAGCGGTACGCGGGCGCGACCCGCGCGACGGCTCAGGAAGCGGCGGAGAACCTGCTGGCGTCGCAGACGGACATCACGGGCGTCTTCTGCCCGAACGAGAGTTCGACGTTTGGCATGCTGTTGGCGCTGCGGTCGAAGGGACTGGCGGGGAAGGTTCGGTTCGTCGGGTTTGACGCGAGCGATGCGGCGGTCGAAGCACTGGGGCAGAAGCAGATCGACGCGCTCGTGCTGCAGAACCCGATCCGCATGGGTGCGTTGGGCGTGACGACGGTGGTGGAACATCTTCGCGGCAAGGCGCAGCCCGCGACGATCGACACGGGCGTGGCGTTGGTCACTCCGGAGAACATGGGGAGCGCGGAGATGAAGGACCTGCTGTCGCCGGACTTGGCCTCGATGCTCGGTGGCCGATGAGCGACGCGCGAGGCCAAGGCTTGAAGTGGCGACCGAGTTGGTCGACGCTATCGCGGGTAGGTCCGTTGGTTGGGCTGGCGGTGGTGGCGTTGATCTTCATGGCGATTCAGGGCGGCGAGTTGCCGGACTTCGCGTCGCTGCAGACGGTGGCCGTTCACGCCGTCATCGTTGCGATCGCCGGGATCGGGATGACGATTGTGATTCTCTCCGGGGGGATTGATCTCTCGGTGGGTTCGGCGCTCGCGTTTTCCTGCATCATTTCCGCGATGGCGTCGCGTGCGGGGTGGCCGCTGCCCGCGGTCATTCTCGCGGGGTGCGCGGCGGGGCTGGCGTGCGGCTTTTACAACGGCCTGCTGATTGCGGTGCTGCGGCTTCCGCCGTTTATTGTGACGCTGGGCACGTTGGGCTTTTTCCGAGGGATTGCGAAGTGGGTCTCGCACAGTCGTGTGGTGACGGCGCCGACGCAGGGGCTTGAGACGCTGGTGAGCCCGAAGCCGCCGCACCCGGCGTTCGTGTTTGCGCCGGGGGCATGGATCATGCTCCTGATCGCGGCGTTCGCGTCGCTTGTGCTGCACCGGACGGTGTGGGGACGGCGGGTGACGGCGATTGGATCGAACCCCGTCGCGGCGGATTACGCGGGCATCCACATCGGCCGGATGAAGGTCCAGGTCTACGCGGCGTGCGGGCTGCTCGTGGGGTTTGCTGGCGTGCTTCAGTTTGGGCGGCTGACGGTGGGTGATCCGACGATCGCGGTGGGGCTTGAGCTCGATGCGGTGGCGGCGGCGGTGATCGGGGGAGCGTCGCTTTCGGGCGGCTCGGGCTCGGTGTTTGGGGCGGTGTGCGGCGCGATCATGATGGCGTACCTGCGGAATCGCTGCGCTGCGCTCGAGTGGCCCAACTACGTGCAGGAGATCATCGTGGGGCACATCATTCTTCTGGCCGTCGGTCTCGACTTCGCGCGACGGTCCTTCCTCGCCAACGCTGGACGCCGGGCATGACATCCTCTTCTTTTGACGACGTGATCATCACGGCATCCAGCGAGTCTCAGGCGGCGGGGTACCGCGCACACATTGCCGCGCGGGCGAGCCGCGGCCTGCTGCCGGCGGAGACGACGTTTCACGTTTTCCCGGATCCGAACGGCCGTCGGGTCGGTTCGGGCGCGGCGACGTTTATCGCGCTGAACGCGCTCGCCGGGTTTTACAAGCGGAGCCTT
>JBIKMF010000001.1:0-43490 GCA_044359425.1 Phycisphaerales bacterium | reverse complement strand
GCGTTTGATCTCGTCGTCGCCCATGCCCCGGAACTGCTGCCGCCAGCGTCCGAGGGTCTGGGCGCTGACCTCCAGCTTCTGGCAGATCTGCGGCACGGTATCGCCACCCGCGGCCAGCTGATCGGCCTCACGCAGCTTCCTGATGATCTCGTCGGTCGTGTGTCTCTTGCGTTTCATCGAGCGGACCTTTCCGGGGCATTGTTCGCCCCAAAGATCTCACTCGCGGTGGGTTGGATTATTCAGGCTGGGTCACCGCGGCACATCAGAAGCGACAACGGGCCGGAGTTCATCGCGAAGCGGTTGCGGGCGCACCTGAAGGAACATCGGGTGGAGACGCTGTATGTGGAGCCGGGTTGTCCGTGGCAGAACGGGATCGTGGAGAGCTTCAACGGCCGCCTGCGTGACGAGTGCATGGACGTCGAGGCGTTCTACAGCCTGGCGGAGGCGAAGGTGATCATTGAGGACTATCGCAGGTACTACCGCGATCAACGGCCGCACAGCTCGCTGGGCTATCGCACACCGAAGGCGTTCATCGCGGGACTCGCCGCGGCGACGAGCGACGAAGCTCCAAACGCGATGAACACGGAGAACCGGGTTGATGGAGAGGAAGACGCGGCGCCTCTTCCTCTCCAAACCACACCATCTACCCCCCTCCAGGCGCGGCCAGAAGCCTGCGTGGGGACGACGTGATACAGTTCGATCATCTCATTCGAGGTGGCTCAGGGAATGCAGGCTGGTCAGGGGGACAATGCGACTATTGATCGATCCGATATCTGGTCCGGTTCCGCTTCAGGCGAGTGATCTCGTCGTTCGCGTGCGATCGCTTTCCGGACATGTCGACAGTCTCTACGTCGCACTGTTTGTATTCCTCCCCTTGAAGAACCTCAACCAAGCGCGTCTCATCAAGTTCCTTTAGTGCTCGCTCTATCGTCAGAAGGGCAGTTCTCGCATCACGCTCTGCCTCGCCAAGCTCGCCGATTGCCGCGCGAACCTCCTGCCACGTCGCTATCGCGGAGTCTGTAGTTTCTCGCCACTTTATCTGACTATCGGGGGTAAGCAATCCTGAAGAATCCTTGTACCAGACATCGATTCGCTTCGGGTCGGCCGCTTCGGCAGCTTCAATCCGCTCATCGATGTACCTTACCTGGTCCGGGATAACTGCCAGCGCTTTCTGTGCCTTTGCCCGTGCCCGCTCAACGGCGGCCTCCTTTCTCCGAACATCGTCCGCGCCGCTTCGCATTGCAGCCGAGCCGTCCCGGACCTCGCCAAAGCCTGCAAACTTAGCAAGCGATGTCCTGACCTTTTCGCTCGGTGCAGTAGGGCATGGTTGAGCAATGCCGTACTGCAACATCTCCGCTGCAGACAGCGCTACCACTGTGTCTGGACCGTCGATCCGCTCGGAGGTTGGGTCGCCCTCGGGGCGCAGCCTATGGAATGCATAATTTCCCTTGTCGTCGCGAGTGCGCCACACCTCGGCCTCCATCTGCACCATCGCGCGGAACAGTGGTCCAGGCAGTCGCTGGCTCGCCGCCTTACTCTCCATGCGGGCGGCCAGTGCCGCGTTGAGCTTCTTGTCCACTTCTATTGCCCCGGAAGCGGGGTTGCTCGTGAAGGCCACAGCAGCACCGGACCTTCCCTCTTCTCGTACCCACACGTGGTCGCACTCGAACAGCAACCAGACCGCAGCGCTGTAGGCTTCGGTCACAACTCCGTGCACTGTCAGACCGTTGCCTTCCTCCTCCAGTACGGCGACCATGGCGTTAGCATCTGCCACAAGTCCGCCAGGGCAATCAATATCAAGAATCACATGATCGAGCTTGCGTTTCTTCGCGAGCCGCAGTGCCGCCTTCAGTCCCGGCGCTGTCGTCTCCTTCCCAATGCTGCCGTGAATGGGAACGACGAGGCACAATGCGCCTGCTGGCGGAAGGCGGCCGTCCCGCGCCCCCGCGTGAGCTCCCGTTTCTGCACCACCAGCATCCCGCGGAGTAGCCGTCGGCTCCGATTGTGCAGATGCCTGTGGCGGAAGGCTGCAAGCCCCGACAAGAGTTGCTGCCAGCACGGCCCGTGACAAGCTAACTAGATGGTTCACAGCGCGCTCCTCTACCACGTCCCCGAAGAACTGATCAACGAAGCGGCCGATCACAGCGCTCCCAAGCCTGAGCCGACCCTGTCACATAATAGCATTCAACGGAAGGTCCCTGCCACTCGCGGCTCACGCCGTGGCACCTCCCACGCCCCATCCTGGCTTGGCTGCCCCTGCCCACGTTCCGCTGCCATCAACCAACCCGGGCTGCAACTGCCCGGGAGAAGGAGTGGCAAGATGCCCAGGTATGTCTAATCCCAGGGCTTCAAGAAGGGCGCTGTCGATCAGGTGACCAGGGCGCGTCACTCCGGCAGTTCCACCGCTAAGCGGCGCGGGATCGAGTACGCGAACCTCTGCGAGTGAGTGGAGTAGGCCAAACTCCGGTCACCTACGTTCTTCGCTGTCACCGCGTTCGTCGCCGATCAGTTCATTCGCGAGGCGCAGAAGGCGAACGCCCGTCTACGCGTTGAGCGCGATACTCTCAAGAGGCCAGCGGTCCACACCGCGAAGGGCCAGGTGTGAAATGGACCGTAAGCCGAGATCGACAGCGCGGGTGATCTGTTGATCTCACGTGCCGCGTCATGGGCTCATTCGCGTCCGGTTCCACGTCTGGCTCGGTTGCCACAAGAGCTGCGTGCCGCTTGGGCATGCAGAATGGGAGAGGCGGCTCGGGCGGTTTACGAGTACATTGCTATGTGATACAATCGCCGATGATGACACGCCGCGCTGGGTTACGTCCGCCCCCGGCGCATAGGGCGCCGCGAAGAGGTGGTGGAAGTCCGTCAATGGAATCCGGGTCTGGTTTCAGTGCCCGCGAGCGTCCTGAGCCCTCCCTATGCCCTCCACCCTATCCTGGCTCGACTTCGCCGAATCCGATCGCCAGCGCGCGATGCAGGTGATCGATCTGTTTCGCGAGAAGAGCACGGTGGATGAGCTTGGCTTCGCGCCCATCCGCGATGCCTTCGCTGACTGCTTCTTTCCGGGTACCTCCACGATTCAGACGCGGGCTCGTTACTTTCTCTTTGTGCCGTGGGTGATGCTGCACTATGAGAAGCGGAAGCTCTCCGTTGACGAACGCGCGAGCAAGCTTCGCATGCGGGAGACGCGGCTCATCAACGCGCTCATCGCTGGCAGCGTCGACCCCACAGGGGTCATCGGACGCGAGGCGCAGGGCAATCTGCAACGCATGCCGAGCAGCGTGTACTGGCGCGGGCTTCATCTGTGGGGCATCCGCCTCTTCTCAGGATCGATCGAGCAGTACTTCCGCCGACTCTCGCGAGGGCCGGTCGGCCCCTCGGTGCCGACCGAGACGGATGACCGCGAGCCCATCGGCGCGAGTTCTCGCAACTGGCATCCGGCACTTCCGTCAGAGCCAGCGGCGATCTACGAATCCACGACCTTGACGCTCACGAGAGCGGAGGCCGAGTTCCTTCGGGATCGCATCTGCGCAACTCAACCGGGGTCCGTGCTTGCTCATCTTGTGACTCGCGTCGCGGGGGAGTTCAATGCTCGCTTCGTGTGGGAGCCGAGTGTCACCAGCATGCTTCCGAGCGAGGTCTGCGCGCAGGTTGAGCACGCGCGCCTGTTTGCCATGTGTGCCTGGGGCGGGCCGCTCGTCTACTCGCAGCTCGTCGCGCTCCAGAAGACTGGTTGCGAGGAGCTCCTCGAGAAGCTCGGCAACGCGCTCAACGAGTGGCAGGCCCAACTTGCTGCGGACGCGCCCAGGCTTAGCGAATGGAATCGTGACGAGTTCTGGTCGCTTGTCACCCGACTTAACCCGCGGCTCTCCGCTCGGACCAGAGAGTTCGCCGAGCAGTGGATTGCTGTCGCCCGCCGTGCCGCGGCGGGGGAAGCAGTCTGGAACGATGAGAGTGTGAAAGTCATGATTGTGAAGCGAGAGGGGCAGTTGAAGGGGCCACGCGCGAGGCTTGTACCGGACAATCATCGCGCCCGTGATCGCTGGCAAGGCGATGCCGGCGGTGGCCCGATGGACTATCGATGGGGCTCGAGCCAGATCATCCTCAACGACATTGTGCGCGGTATTGCCGGTGGCAGGGAAGTCGAGGCGCGCGATGCTTGACCCGCGGGGCCGACAAGCTCTTCTCGCGGGGCTTCGTCCTCCCGCGGGGTTCAAGTTCGACGGCGCCGTGGGGACGACGTTCTCGCTCGACCTGGTGGCGCTCCTCACCGCGCCGCTCGCCTTTGCGATGTTCGACTGGCAGGACGATGAAGGGCGTCTTTCGGCCGATCCGTCGATGCCCGCCGCGGACCCGCTCGCCCTGCTCGAGTCTCTGCGGCGCTGTGCCGACCGGATCCACTTGTTCTGCCAGGCGGGCCAGATTAATGTACCTCCCACGAATCAGCGGCTCCTCGCGTACCTCGAGCAGTCTGTGGTTGAGGTCGCCCCGCCGGCAACCAAGGACGGCTTTCAGGGCGTGTTCCATCCCAAGGTGTGGGTGTTGCGATTCGCCCACGCGGCAGGCGGCGACGAGGTCCGTTACCGATTCCTCTGTCTCTCTCGGAACCTGACCTTCGACCGCTCGTGGGACACGGTGCTCCAACTGGACGGGGAACTCACCGACCGACAGCGGGCTTTCACCGAGAATCGTGCGCTCTCCGACTTCATTGCGAAGCTGCCGGATCTCGCCGTTCGACCGGAGGCGTTGACAACCGAACGGTTTTCCGATCTTCAGCGCATCGCGCAGGAACTCAAGTTGGTCAGATGGGAACTCCCCGACGGTGTCGACGAGATGCAGTTCTGGCCACTCGGCCTCGACAGCCGTCGATCATGGCCATTCGGCGGTCGCCTGGATCACTTGCTCGTGGTTTCGCCATTTCTCTCCGCTGGCTTCCTGGCGAAGATCGGCGCCGACAAGCGCGATCAGTTCCTTGTCAGTCGACCCGAGGCACTCCGGGAGATCGACCCGGCGGTGCTTGCGACCGGTTGGAAGTGTTTCACGCTAGAAGATGGATGCGAATCGCTCGGCGCGCCGGAAGAAGACGCTTCGACACCGGCCCCCCAGCAGTTGTCCGGGCTGCACGCGAAGCTGTTCGTCGCGGACGCCGGGCGGAAGGCGCACGTCTGGACCGGATCGGCGAACGCGACGAGTGCCGCGTTTGAGGGCAACATCGAGTTCCTCGTCGAGTTGATCGGGAAGAAGGCGAAGCTCGGCGTTGAGGCGACGATCGGTGCGGAGAGCGGCGCGGCCAACCTTCGGGCCATCGTCACCCCGTTCACGCCGCCGAATGAGGCGACGACGCCCGATCTCGATGTTCAAGCCGCAGAGGATCTCGTTCACGCAACCCGGCGCATGCTGTGTACGTTGCCAATGCGTGTCCGCATCGCCCAGCATCGAGACGAGGGAGGCGGATTTACCACGAGCGTGGAGTGCCCGGCACCGCTCACGCTCGAAGCCGGTGTGACCGTGAGTTGCAGGCCCATCATGCTGTCCTCGTCCAGCGCGCGTTCGCTGGAGGTGGGCCAACCGATCGCGGCGACCTTTGGCCCGCATGCCCCCGAGTCGATCTCGTCCTTTGTCAGCTTTGAGGTGACAGGCAAGATCCGCGGCGCGCAGCGCACAGAGCACTTCGTCTGCAACCTCCCCCTGGACGACGCCCCCTCGGATCGCCGCGAGCGATTGCTCCGTGATTTGCTGCGTGATTCACGCACGCTGTTGCGATTCCTTCTCATGCTGCTCTCGAACGATCCGGAGCGGTTGTTCGAGGAACTCCGGGAACTCTCTGGGGACTCGGTGGGAGCGGAGGGCCGTTCCGGCGGAGACATGCTCCCGCTACTCGAGCACATGCTCGCGGCGCTTCACCGGGACCCTGAGAAGCTCGACCAGGTCCATCGCCTGATCGAGGACTTGAGGAAGACTCCGGAAGGTAAGTCCATCCTGCCGCCGGAACTCGAAGTCATCTGGGAGCCGATCCGTCGTGTGCGTGCTGGAATGGCCGAGCGGTCGCCGGGGGCACAGCGATGACGCGATCTTCCGAGCAACCCCCGAGTGCTGCTGCGGCGCTGGCTGGCCTCAAGGACTTCCAGCGTCGCACCGTGGAATACGCCTTTCGGAGGCTGTACCAGGATTCCGATTCGACGCACCGATTCCTGGTCGCCGACGAAGTGGGGCTCGGCAAGACCATGGTGGCGCGTGGCGTCATCGCAAAAGCGGTCGAGCATCTCTGGAACGAGGTTGAGCGGATCGACGTCGTGTACGTTTGCTCGAACGCGGAGATCGCGCGGCAGAACATCAACCGGCTCCAGATCGACGAGCGCCACGACTTCGCGCGGGCGAGCCGCGCGACGCTGCTTCCGATCGAGCTCCATGACATGGCGAAGCGCCATGTGAACTACGTCTCGATGACGCCGGGCACTTCGCTGGAGCCGCAAGGTGGGATGGGGATTGCGAAGGAGCGGGCCGTGCTCTTCGCAATGCTGCGCTCTCACTGGAAAGTCCAGGAGAAGGACGGGCTTCGCGTTCTCAGAGGGGGTGTCAAGCAGGACAACTTCAAGTGGTGGACGACCGAGTGGATGAAAGAGAAGACGGTGGACGAAGGCCTGCTCGCAGGATTCCTCACCGAGTTGGACCGGCTGGAAGCCGCGAGTAGTTCCCGGGGCACGCCCTCGCTTCGCACCCGGTTCGTTGCGCTCGCGGAGTCTCTGCCCGATCGCGACCGTGAGATCAGCGATACCTTGTGGAACGAGCGCCGGAAGGTGATCGCAGAGTTGCGTGCGATCCTGGGCCGCACGTGCATCACCGCGTTGCGCCCAGATCTCGTCATCCTCGATGAGTTCCAGCGATTCAAGCACCTGCTCGATCCCACGAGCGAGGATGCAGAGTTGGCCCGCTCGCTGTTTGAGTACGCGGACAAGCGTGAGTCAAGCCACGAGGCGGTGCGGGTACTCCTGCTCTCGGCAACACCCTACAAGATGTACTCGCTGCAGCACGAGCAGGAGAGTGGCGAGAACGATCACTACGAGGACTTTGTCGCGACCTACGACTTCCTCGTCGGGCATCAGCCTGATGACAATCAGGCGCTGAGGAAGCTGCTGAGGGACTACCGCGCCGCGATGTTCAATCTTGAAGGCGGCGGACTCGCGGACCTGCGTGGCATCAAGCACGAGATCGAGTCGCGCCTGCGTAAGGTCATGGCAAGGACTGAACGCCTCGCGGTCACGAGCGACCGCAGCGGGATGCTGCGCGAGATCCCGTCTTCGTCAACGCTCGAACCGTCCGACGTGCGGCAGTACCTGTCATCGTCGAAGGTGGCGGCGGTGCTTGACCATGGGGAGATTGTCGAGTACTGGAAGTCCGCGCCCTACCTACTCAACTTCATGGACGAGTACGAACTGAAGAAGAGCTTCAACGCCGCGTCGGAGTCGGGCGCGAGCGCCGACTTGTACCAGGCGCTCTCGCAGCCGGAGGCCGGACTGTTGCGGTGGGATGACGTGCTCGCCTACCGGAAGATCGATCCCGCCAACGCGCGGCTACGGTCACTTCTTCAGGACACGGTCGAAAAGGACGTGTGGAAGATGCTGTGGTTGCCCTCGAGCATGCCGTACTACTCGCTCGGCGGGGCGTTCGCTGAGAGCCGACCGATGGAGCTGACCAAACGGTTGGTCTTCTCGTCCTGGAAGGTCGTTCCCAAAGTGATCGCTGCGGTGCTCAGCCACGAGGCCGAGCGTCGGATGATCGGCCTGAGTCACACCACCGGCGACGGTGTCACGATCATGAACTCGACTGACGGGCGCAAACGCATCGCTGCGCTGCTGCGATTCACGCGGGGTGACGGCCGCCTCACGGGTATGCCCGTGCTGGGACTGATCTACCCGTCCATTGCGCTGGCCGGCGTCTTCGATCCCGCTCGCGAGAGCGAAGGAACTTCTGCGATCGGAGATGTGCTGGCGCGGGTGCGCGAGTCGCTTCGCGAGATGACGGACAGAGCAGTGGCGCGCTGGGCTAGCCCTGGCGAGGTCGATGAACGTTGGTATTGGGCGGGCCCGATTCTGCTCGACTACATGATGTCGGTGGGGGACACGCGAGCGTTCTGGCACCATCCGAAGCTCGCCGCGGAATGGTCGGGAGAGGAGGATCGTACCGATGCGGACGGCGAAGCTGAGGCTGAGTCGGCGTGGGCCGAGCATATCGCAAGTGCAAAGCAACTCCTGGCTGAAGCTGGCAGAACGAATGTGCGCCCGCTGGGTGCGCCGCCCGCCGACCTCCTCGATGTTCTCGCGCAGTTGACCCTCGGCAACCCAGCGGTCCTCGCGTTGCGAGCGTTCGGACACGTGCTGGGACCGGAGACGGCAACTGACGTGGACGTGCGACTCGCCGCCGGGCGCATCGCGTGGCGGGTGCGCAACCTCTTCAATCTACCGGAGGTCATCGCACTCGTGCGAGGGCTCAATAGGGGCGAGCCTTACTGGCTTCGCGTCATCGAGTACGCGATCGATGGCTGTTTGCAGGCGGTGCTCGACGAGTACATGCACGTTCTCCGGGACAGCCTGGGCGTGCGCCGGAAGTCCGTCGCGGAAGCCGCCCGAGCCGTCGCGGAAGAGATGGTCAGGGCCATCGGGCTACGCTCTGCCACAGTGGGCGTCGATGACATCCGGGCGAACCACCGTACGAAGAGCGTCGACGTAAACACGGAGCGAATGCGAGCACGATTCGCGGCACGCTTCGGACAACAGCAACACGAGAACGGTAAGGACGAGAGTCGCGCTGATCAGGTGCGTGCGGCGTTCAACTCTCCTTTCTGGCCCTTCGTGCTCGCGAGCACATCGGTCGGTCAGGAGGGGCTGGACTTTCATCACTACTGCCATGCGATCGTGCACTGGAACCTGCCGTCGAATCCCGTCGACCTGGAGCAGCGTGAGGGGCGAATCCACCGGTACAAGGGGCATGCGGTCCGCAAGAACGTGGCCAAGGCGTACGGAGCGCTCGGCGAGTTGCAGGCCACCGACCGCTGGGAGGCCGCGTTCGCCGCAGCGACTGCGGAGCACGCGAGCGAGACGAGTGAACTCAAGCCGTTCTGGGTATTCCCGGCGGATGGTGGTGCGGTCATCGAGCGACACGTCCCGACGCTGCCACTCAGTCGCGATGCGGAGCGCCTGACGAACCTACGCGCGGCGCTCGCTCTCTATCGGATGGTCTTCGGGCAGCCGAGGCAGGACGAACTCGTGAAGTTCCTTCAGTCACGCCTGACTGAGTCAGCATTGGCCCAGGTCGTGAGCGAGTTGAAGGTTGACCTCGAGCCGCCATCCGTGGCGGGACGCAGCGTGGCGAAGCCGAACAGCGAGGAGGCGGGACAAGAGCTCGTGCACGAGGAAGTAGCCAGCGAAGAGTGTGACTTGCTCGCGGTGGCCAAAGACGTGGTGCTCGGGCACTCCGATGTTCTCCCGCTCGGTTGCTGGGACGACCGGCTGTGGCCGTTCGTGCCGTCTTGCTGGCCCGAGAAGCTGCCACCGCTTTGCCGCGGGAAGGGGTGCGAGCCTTCGTGGTGGTTGGCGATATGGATCGACAAGTTCCGGGAGACCGAGTGTGCGATCTCCTTGATGATCGCCCCGATGACAGATCAGCCGCTTCGCATGCGAGTTGTGGAGAGGTTGACCCAAGATCCGAACGAGTTTGGAATACGAGCGGGAGATTTCATCAACTCCCCAGGCTCCCCGACGCAGTGGGTGTTCTTGGCTTGGCAAAGCCTCGGTCTGCTGAAGGGCCACGGGCTTTCAAGGGATGAGGCGCGAGAGCGATTGCGTGCCGCGATCGATGCGTTCGTGGTGCGATTTGGAGCGGTTGGCGATGCGATTGGGCCACTGCTTGGGCAGTGGAGGGCAGACGGTAGGATTTGATGCAGGGCAACTCGAAGGCGGAACGTGGGAACGATCCGCTGGGGTCGCGAAAAGGGCAGTTCCATGAACCTGGAAGGACCGGATCGGTACTACCTGACCTTCGATGCATCGACAGGCGACGCATGCACGGTGCGAAGCCACCTTACCGGGGGGCGTTTCTCTGGATTGGCGGTGTTGCGCGTTCCGAAGGTCTACGTGGTCGTGCGGGACCACTGGCCGATCTACGTCGGCACAACGGTTCAACGAATGGGCACGCGACTGCGGTACGGATTCACCGCTCGTGGCGAGGGGGGATACCACGGGTACGAGTGGCGAAAGCAGTTCAAGGATGCTGTTCTCGATGTGTGGTGTCCGCGGGCAGAAGAGGGCGAGTGCCAGCCTCTGGATGCAGAGACGATTGAGGCCGAGCTGGTCTTCCTTATCCGCCAGGCCGGGCAGTGGCCTTTGTTCCAAACTGAGATCCACTTTCACGAGTCGAGCCAGGCACATCGTGCCGTTGCCTCTCGCATCTTCGAGTTCTATCGCGGCGGTGCAAGCAAGCTCTTTGATCCTCGTCGGGACATTGCGGTCGTAACGCAGTCGACAACCGTTGCGGAGAAACAAGCGCTCGCGCGTGGTGCGAAGGGAACAGCAATGACGCGAAGCTCTCAAGCCGGGGGAAAGGGCCGTACAACGGTGCCGGGCTTCGTGAACCGGAACGATCAACGCAACGACGGGCCGACAGGGCGGCCGGGGACGGATCACAACAGCGAACTCTACCGCATGAAGTGCCTCAAGCCGAACTGCGGGTGGGAGTACGAAGCGAACGGGACCGACATACATCATCGCAGGTGCCCGAAATGCCAGCGCGGGGCTCCGAGCAGTGGGGCGTGAACCGGTGGTGAGCCGCGGGGAGGTGTGCCGGCGGCGCCCGTTCGCCAGCAAGCGAACTCTCTGCAAGCCTTACCTCGCTGTGCTAAGTTGAGAACGGCAAGTTGGTTCGTTGAGGTTGCCGGTCGGCGGAAGCGGGTTCACCGCCGAGGGGTGCATTCCGAGTCCCGGCCTGTGTTCCTTGTGCGGGTGGTGTTCGGGGACCCGAAGCAGTTACGCGCCCTGTGGCGAGGACCACGCAATCGTGCCCTTGCGAGAACCCAGCGGGAAGTAGGCTGGCGGACATGGGTACGGAGGTGTTCCGCACCATGCCGACCCGAGTTCGCACGTCCCGGGTCGTGGGTCGTCCAGGTGCGATCGATTGTCGCTGGTTGTCCGTTCGGCTCCGCGAATCGCCCTCCTTCAACTTGCCTGAGGCACTCTTGCTCGGCGATTCATCGAGTTGACATTGGGCCTAGACTCGGGTAGAATCTCGTTTCTGAGTTCGCGGGCTGGCGCGCTCAACCCGAGTGCATCCGGCGAGTCGCGGGAATGTTCCACTTCGGCTAGGAACACCGGGAGGAACGGCAGTGAGCGACCCGTACGCTGAAATCTCGGCCTTGGCCCATGCAGGGGCAGGCGCGATTCAGATCGTTTCGCACGAGTGGGAGCGAGTCAGGCACTTTGTGGCCAAGCTTGCAGACGAAGCAAGCCTCCCGATCAAGGTCTGGAGTTGTCCGACTGGACTCGGGGTAATGAACACCGACGCGGTGGTGAGCGATGTGCAGGCGAGCGAAACCGATCCCCAAGAGATCCTGAAGACCCACACCAACAGTGACAAGGGTGGGATTCTCCTTCTAGAGGATGCACATCACTTCTACCTCCACTCTGACCGGCGACACGAGATCACCCGCCAACTGCGCGAGGCATGCCGGTTGCCGTTGGCTCCACGCAGAATCCTGATCCTCTCCGGTTCGGTTCCGGGGCTGCCAGTCGAAGTCAGCAAGGAGATACCGGTCGTCGAACTTCCGCTGCCAGGACCAGACGACCTCTGGACCGTGTGCGAGGAGGTCGCTCGGGACAAGGGTGTCAAAGCTGCGCGAGACGACAGCCTGCTCGAAGCCGCACGCGGCCTCACGGTCATGGAGGCCCGGCTCGCCTTTGGCCTGGCTGCGCACGCACTGAATCGCCTCGACGGAAGCGCCATCTCGATCGTGTCGGGCGAGAAGAAGCGGGTGATCCGTCAAAGCGGCATCCTGGAGTACTTCGAAGCTGATGCACAGATGCAGGACGTTGGTGGTCTGCAGAATCTGAAGGTGTGGCTTGACCGCCGTGGCAAAGCGTTTGGGCATGGCGCTCGCCAATGGGGTCTTGATGCGCCCAAAGGTCTGGTGTTGCTTGGCATCCAGGGTTGTGGCAAGAGCCTTATCGCGAAGTCGATCTCCGCTTCTTGGAAGTTCCCGCTCCTTCGCTTCGATCTCGGTCGAGTCTTCGGTGGCATTGTTGGCCAGTCAGAGTCCAACATCCGCGTCGCGTTGCAGGTGGCTGAAGCTCTCGCACCCTGCGTTCTCTGGATCGACGAAATCGAGAAGGGCTTGTCCGGGATGGGCAGTTCCGGTGATCTGGACTCTGGTGTGTCGGCACGGATCGGTGGTACTTTGCTGACTTGGATGCAGGAGAAGAAGGCGCCGGTCTTTGTCGTCGCGACCGCGAATAACATCGAAGCGCTGCCGCCAGAGTTGCTGCGGAAGGGGCGTTTCGACGAGGTCTTCTTCGTCGACCTGCCAACAGCAAACGCCCGCGAGGAGATTTTGCGGATTCACATCAAGAAGAAGGGGCGCGATCCGGCTGCGTTCGAGATTCCGAAGCTCGCAAGCATGTCGCGTGGGTTCTCTGGTGCTGAACTGGAGGAAGCCGTTCGTGGGGGCATGTTCGACGCCTTCGCCTCACAGAAGGAACTCACGACCGCGCACATTGCGAAGGCCCTTGAGGCGACATACCCGCTCTCGCGCACCATGCGTGAGGCGATCACCGGATTGCGCGAGTGGGCCAAAGCTCGCGCCCGACTCGCATCTAGCGATCCAGCGGAGCCGCTCCCGGACGATGCTGGCGCCGCGGTGCCCGTGCTGAAGCAAGAGCGCCGCAACCCGTTCGCCCGACCGGAAGGCAGGACGGCCACGTGAGCTTGCTCAACTTTCTCGCGATGGAGCCGGCTCGGCGTGTCTTAGCGCTCAAGCCGCAGACCCGAGCCACAATGTGGCCATTTGAGAGGTATGTCAGCCGCGCGATGGACATCGCCAAGGAGCGGCAATTCCGGTATGTGGTGCCCTGGGAACCGGTACGAAACCAACTCCAGCTTCGGCTTGACCCGCAAGACACCGTTTTCCGACTGAGTGACCCGAAGGTGGGTTGGGTCATCAAGAACTGGCCCCTTGGTCTCACGCCGCAGGCAGGAGAGCCACTCACGGTTGTCCGGCCTCGCAGCAGGCAAGTCGCGGTGGAATCGTGGTCGGAAACCTCCGACGGTGTCGTCGTGTATCCCGCTGAGGCGTTGACCGGCGATGAAATGCTGTTCTGGTGTGGGCACGCGTGCGAGCTTCAATCGCAGGCGAACCTAGGTGAGCCGCGAGAAATCACACTGCCCAATGGCGGCCCATTGAAACTTCGTCGCGCCTGGCGTGACGAGGATGGCGATGTGATCTGCGTTGAGGGGAAACACGAAAGCGGCGCGCTGCTAGTGAACGGCCTGCGACGCGACGCTGAGGCGACCCGGGCTTGGCCAGATGATGGCATGGTTGAAGATGCTGCCCGCAATGCCCACAAGCTCGTTGGCGGAATGCTCAAAGTGGATGCGCTGCCATCCGGCCAACACGTGACAGGATCGAATGGCGTTCGCTTCGGATGGCGCAATCAAGGCAAGGCGGGCCGTGACGGCCACTGGGTGCAGTTGTTGCCGCCGGAATCAGGCGAAGATGATGAGGACGCGGGCGGCACGCTGGACCCCCGCGCTGCGTTTTGTGACGGCGACCTCGAAGCGGTCTGGACACAGAAGTGGTTTGACGCGGCCAGTACGTTTAAGGTGAGGGCGGTCGACCGCGACAACTTCCAGATTCGTCTCGACAGGCTACCGCCTGTCGGGACTGAACTCTATCTGCCCATCGACAAGCGTGCACTCGAACTCCAGCAGCGTGCTGTTCAACAACTACAGAGGGGACCACTCCCTGCGCATCGCGCGCTTCTGCGTCTCTGCGAGGATCCCGAGAAGGTGCGATGGCCAGACCCGCCATCCACAGGAGCCATTGAATGGGAATGGCTTGAGTCGTTGGCCAGGGATGGCACCGACGAGCAGAGGCGTTTCGTGGAGCGGGCCCTCGCTTCTCCAGATATTGCCCTACTACAAGGTCCCCCCGGATCTGGCAAGACTACCGCGATCTGCGAGTTGGTGCTCCAGTGCATCAGAAGGGGCCAGCGAGTACTCCTCTGTGCGTCGACGAATGTGGCCATCGACAACGCACTTGAGAAGTTGCTTCAGCGGGCCTCGGATGACGTATACGCGGTCCGGATCGGTCATCCGGATCGGGTCGACGACAAGGTTCTTGCATGTCAACTGGACGAGCGAGTCAGGAAGCTACTTGAAGCATGGGACGAGGTAGGGTCGTTCGCAGAACTGTCCACCGAGCAGAGAGAAGCGGCGGCCGAGAACGTGGTGCTCATGGCAGCGAACCTCACGTGCGGCACCACCACCGGCATTCTCAAGCACCCGCAGCTTGACAAGCGCTTCGAGCGTGGTGAGTACCGGCCTATTACGACGCTCGTGCCTTGGGATCTTCTGATCGTTGACGAGGCGAGCAAGACAACGATTTCCGAGTTCTTTGTGCCCGCGCTGCTTGCAAGGAAGTACGTCATCGTTGGAGACGTACACCAGCTTCCTCCATTTACTGAGCGGCGAGACCTCGTCGCAAACCTGGAGTTCATCAAGGACCCTCAGGCATTCGGAGTGGGCGAAGCGAGAGAACTATTCACGAAGGCACAGCAAGAGGCTCGCATCTTGAGGCTGCGATTGACTCGCAGGCAGCTTCACAACACCGGGACTCGCTGGCTGGTTGTTCGCGAACCAAGTGTGCTTGACGCCCTTGAGTCAGAGTTCACCGGCACAGAACTCGAGTCGCAGGTGGTGCGTATTCGCGAAGGGCGTCAGAACGACGGCCCGAAGGGAATCCGCCGCTGCTCAGCCGATGAAGTGCTGAGTGGCGGGACTGCTTCGTTGTGGCTTGCGGCTTCCACGTTCATTCTCGTGGAACCGCCGATGGCAAAGCAGCTGTGCCATTTGCTTCCCAGCGATCTGTTGCAGGCCGGACAGATGAAGTGCGCCGATGACCATGCTTGGCCATTTCGTCGCCGACGTCTGCTTCGGCGACGGCTGCAGCAGTCTATTCGTGAGAGAGGACGAGAGATCGGCACGGCCGAGGAACTCGAGAAGAACGAGCGCAAGTGGCTGGCTGAGAAATCATGGGCGAGCGAAGTGGCTTGGAGACTGACTCGCATCCACGAACTCAAGCTCAACGGTCGCGAGGAACGGCAGAGGCTGATTGATCAGCTGAATGAACACCTGCCGGACGAGCCACCCGAGGTGGCCGAGTATGTGCATGAGGTGTACGACATTGCTCTGCCGAGCATCATGGAGGTAGTCCAAGAGGGCATTGGCGCAGAGCATTCCAAACGACGGAGTACGCTCACGGATGGTCTCAGTAAGGCACGTCCTGCGGTGTTCGAGAGCCGTTTTGTGGGACTCAGTTTCCAGCACCGCATGCATCCGGATATCGCCTCGTACTCGCGCGACATCATCTACAAGCAAAAAGCCCTGCGGACCGCCAACACTATCACTGAGCGCGATCAGCAGGTGAAGTGGGACTTTGCCGCGGGTACGCTGCCGGCGCGTCGGGTGTGGCTTGATGTCCGCGGCGATGGCGATGGGGTGAATCAGCAGGAGATCGACGTCATCGAAGAGGGTGTGAGGCAGTTCCAGAACTGGGCGGCAAGTCGCAAGGCGCCGGAAGGACGTCTGTGGGAGGTGGCATGCTTGTGCTTTTACACGAAGCAGGAGCGTGCCATGAGCGAGATGCTGCAGCGTCTCTCCGGGACCGATCAGAAGAGCCGGTTTGTCATGGGCAACGTCGAGGTTCGCTGCGGAACGGTCGACCGCTTCCAAGGGCGGGAAGCGGACCTCTGCTTTCTGGCGATGCGCAACACGGGACGAGTGGGATTCCTCGATAGTCCAAACCGCTTGAATGTCGCCGTGACGCGTGCCCGTCAGCAACTCGTGATCGTCGGACATCATGAGTACTTCGAGAAGCGGTGCCATGTTCCCGAACTCGAGTCCCTGGCAAAGATGTCCATGCGGATCGAGATGCCTCAAAGTGCCCGATGGTGAGCCTTCATGAAGATCGAATTGACAACGCAAGTCCGTGTTCATCGCTTCGCTGCGTTCGCCGAGATGGCGTTCTATGAACCTCGCCCGGAACTTCAGGCCCTATGTGCCGCCGCCGTGGCCTCGGGAAACTCGATCGATCACCCAGTCGTTGCTCAAGTACTGCCCGGTATTGCGGATGCTGGGGTGAAGAACATCCTCTCGTGGTGTGCCGTCATTGGTTTGTGTGATCGTCAAGGGTTTCTGAGCCCCGCAGGGATCCGCACTGCGAAAGAGGGCATTGCTCCGTTTCTTGAGCAAGGCGTGTTCGGATTTTGGGTCACGGATCATCCGCTCCCAGGCTATCGGATCGTGCATGTGAGTCGCATTCGGCCCGAGATGTTCAACGACGTCGCGACTTCCCCAATAGCCGTTCGGCCGAAGGTGAAGGAGATGGTCGAGTCTGGCATTCAGTCAGGCTTGGTATTTGAACTCAGAGAGTTTCAGACAGGAGAAGGTGAACCGCAAGTCGTGGTACATCCACGGCCGAATCCTGCCTGCACGCTCCGATGGACGATCAATGCTGTCAATAGCGCAGGCGAGTGGACGTTGGAGGGCGCGCTCGACCTCGGGCGAGATCGGCCGGAACTCTCTCCCATCAACGACATGTCCACAACGGTGGCGATCGATGTATGGCAGTTGGTGGGCATCTGGGCCGATACACACCTGCGGAACCTCGGCCGTTGGCTTCCCGACAAGCGCCGGCTAGCGGTTCGTCTCGCTGAGCTGCCTGAGGCTTCCCTCAGTACTTTCGCGTACGCCGCCGAACTCCAGAATGTGGAGGTGCCCGGTCGAGGCAGGTTTCAGTCGGCGAAGCTCACGGATGTGCCAATCGGACCGGTGGACAGGATCGACGCGCAATCATGGAGCGATAAGCGACTCGCTAAATGGTTGGTTGATCAGAACCGGTACATGACACGAAGCGAAGTTGTCGCAGCGTACACCGAGTCGGTGAGTGGGACGCCTTTGGAAGAGTACTCGCCGGTGCTGCCCTCCCACGCCGATCTGTGCAAGCGGTTTGATCGCAATCGCGCGGCGTACTGGGCGATCGTCGCGGGCGTTGATTTGGCGCCCGAAGGACCCTCGCCATCGGATCTCGAGGAAAGACGCTGGGACAGGCAACCAGAGGTTCGGCCGAACCCGTCCGTGGTTCATATCCCTCGACAGTGCACGTGGTCAATGCGTGAGTTCGCCGAGCGGCTCCTTACTGGAACACGACCGAGCCGAGTTCTGTTATGCGATAGATACGTGCGGAACGACTGGCATCTCGAGTCGCTCAAAGTACTGCGCGATGCAATTCGGACCTGCGTTCCAAATTGCGGTGTTCAGGTTTGGACGGTGCGAGATCAGGATGACCCCAAGCATGGCGACAGGCTTAAGGGGATGCTCGGTCAGGACGCGAGGTGGTACCGCGACGTCTTCGGCAGTCAAACATCTCGCTGGCCCCATGCTCGCTACTTGTTGATCGCGAGCGACGCTTCCCCTGTTGCATGGCACATGTCGGACAGTCCGCTCTGGGCCAAGCCCATCGCGCGTCGCCCGTACACCGTCTCGGAACCTCTCAGGTGGCGAGACCTCATCGCGATCCGCCAACAGGTTTCCAGTTTGCCAGAGGAACTTGAGGCATGGTTGAACGGGGGGCGCCCATGACTGCAGTGAGCGGGCCAATTCTGGAACTGCAAAGGTACTTGGAACCGCCAGATCCGCGGTGCGACCGTTCCGGCGAACACATCCGCATCTGCTGGGAGAGAGTCGAAGCGGCGCAGTCACACCCCACCGCCAGTGCCTCATTTGCAAACTACGTGATCGGTGGGCCGGCGGAGCAGGAGTGGCTTAGAAGGGCCGTCTCCAAGCCGTCGATGATGTTCGTTCTTGGCGATCATCCCCCTGCACCCGCATTGAGGGCCATGTGCGACGCGGCCGATCGAGGTGCGAGGGTGTATGTGCTGGCAAAGCCTGGGTTTGGTGAGGGGCAGCAGGAGCATGGTCTGCGTGACCGCCCGATGGCCAGAGTTCTGGTCCGTCGCGCCGCGAGCCTGCCGTTTTCGGCGGTTCTGGCAACGGAAGGGGATGCGGCCGCTCTGTGGTTGCAAGATTCCATCTCCACTCAGGGTTGGTTCCTTCCACTCGATGCGGAGCAGGCGGTTGCGCTGCGTGCGACGGTGCTTCATTGGTGGTGGCATGAGGCGGAAGATGAGGGATGGACGGAGGGGGGGCCGAAGGAACCACTTCGGTTCCGACCTCCGAGAGATCGAGCATTTGACGCGCCGGCGCCCCGTTCCGGGCCGTTGAAACTTGTTCGCGCGTCTGAACGGCTGGAAGGGGCACTCGCCTGCGTGTGCCCGGATGGAAGTATCCCCGCGGACTGCCGCCGACTGTTCATTCCTCCTCGTGGCCCGGCAGTTCAGTCGCTTGAGCCTTTGGCGACCAAGGGGTGTGAGATTGTCTGGGCGACTCTTGGCTTACCCAGAACAACTATCTCTCCGACCGGGGGGTCGATGGAATGGCAGGCGGGGGACCGGCACGTCATTTTGAGTCTGGATGCTGCGCAGCGAAAGGGTCTGGAATCGTTGTTGTCGACAACGCCACCCGAGTGGCGGCTCCGCCTCAATGCAAAGCTCAGCGACCTTTCTGGAGAGGTTCTTTTGCCGGACGCAATGACCGCGGCCGCATGCGTCGAACGGCATTTGGTGCAGTGCGGCCCCATGCAGTGCGAGCAGATTGCAGGCTTGCTGACATGCGAACCGCCGTCACTTCCGAATCCGCCGACACTAGCTCGTACCGTGGTGTATGGATGGGTCGCTGTGCCACCCAAGTTGCCTGGCAACGTTCGCAAGTCGCCACTCTACGACCAATGGGCACAACTCGATCGAGCATTTGCTGACCGGGTCTCCGGGCTACAGCAGACACTGGAACTTGCGAACAACAAGAGCAAAGGGTTCAAAGAACGGCTCAGCACCTTTGCGGCGCAAGCCATGGGCTTCCAGTCCGGTTGGCAACGACTCGACAACGAACTGGCGGACGTGAAGAAGGTCCAACCTTCGGCGCTTCGCGCTGGGGAGGCGTCGTCGCTGATCGATCGGCTGGCGGATCTCACCCGCCGGGTCGGAGAGTTCACCGATGGCGTTGAGCGTGACGGCCTGAAGGCGGAGGAGGCGGAACAGCGAACCGCGTGGGAAGGAGAGACTCGCCGGCGTACGAAGGATCTTGCAGACATTCAGACGCAACAGCAGGAAGCGCTTGAGAAACAGAAAGTCGCGCAGGCAGCTCTGGATGCGGGGGAGAAGAACGCTGCTGATGACCCGGACTGGAAAGCAAAGCGTGCCTTTCTTCTGGACGATATCGAAGCGACCAGGAAAGTGGCCGCCACACTTTCCGGCACGGGCGCCGAACATCAGGCATGGCTTGAGACCGAGAGGGAGTTCAGATTTCGTCCCCTATCCACGAGTCTGGCTGCGCGTGACAAAGGTCGCAAATTCGCC
This sequence comes from Phycisphaerales bacterium, assembly GCA_044359425.1. Classification (GTDB taxonomy): domain Bacteria; phylum Planctomycetota; class Phycisphaerae; order Phycisphaerales; family UBA1924; genus JBEIUO01. The sequence goes on along the minus strand of JBIKMF010000001.1, from coordinate 23,757 downwards.
CCATCACGGCCGACCGACGCTCGGCTCGCTTTGCCGGGACAGTCACTCCCGTCGGTTGGTGTCCTGTACCATACTGGAAGTAGTAAGTACCTGGCAGTCAAGTTGTGGGAGGAAGTTCCGCCCGGCGAACTTGAGGCACGCCGCCTGGAGGCCAGCCTTGTTGTCGAGTAGGAGGTCGTAGTGGCAGAACGCGAACAGAGAATCGAGATTCGAATCGACGAGCAGGGCCGCATCACCGCCGAAGCCCACGGCTTCACGGGCGATGTGTGCGTGCGGGAGATGGAGAAACTCCTTGCCGAGGCGTCGCCAGGGTGCATCAAACTCGATCGGAAGCAGCCGGATCAGCAAGGTCACGTTGCCGCGAAGAGCACTCAGCAGATTCGTCCGGGGAGCCAGCCATGAGCGCGTATATGGAACTCGCCACGCCGATGACGAGCCGAGAGTGTCTGCTTGATGCGCTCGCAGACGTGGGATTTACTGCCGGGAAGGTCGAAGTGCATCCGGAACAGGCAGCCCTCGTTGGCTATGACGGCAGTGCTCGCGAACAGCGAGCCGAGATCATCATTCGGAAGGCACACGTCGGAGCCTCATCGAACGACGTAGGCTTCGCGGCGACACCGACTGGCTATCGGCTCATCGTGAGCGGGTTTGACGGATTTCGCTTTGGCACGAGTTGGCTTGCGCAGGTGTCGGCGCGATACGAGTACCATCGCCACGTTCGCGAGCAGCGGTTGGCTGCGGAAGAGCGTCGCCGGCTTGAGGAAGAACGGCGACGTCTTGTCGAAGCTCAGCGGCAATCAGTGCTCGATGCCGCGAAGAAGCAGGGCTATCGGATTCAAGAAGTCAGAGAGGGAGAGGCTGTTCGATTGGTCCTGACCAAACGGGTGTACTAGATGCGATGTTGCCCGTCCATCAACGTGGCCCACTGGCTCCCACGCAGCGAAGCGAACGGCCCCGGCATCAGGTTTGTGCTTTGGACGCAGGGCTGCCCGCTCGCGTGCCCAGGGTGCTGGAACCCTGATACTTGGTCAGATCAACCGAGAGCGGTGATGACCGTAGACGAGATCCTGGGACTTCTTGACTTGGCGATGCCGGTCGAAGGAGTCACGTTCTCCGGCGGTGAGCCCTTCGCTCAGGCCTCAGGGCTTGTGCAACTCGCAGAAGTGGTGCGAGAGCGTGGGCTCTCGCTCATGGCGTTCACGGGCTATGAGCTCGAAGAACTGACCGTTCCTGATCAGCAACGACTGCTGGGACTGCTGGATATCGTGGTGACTGGTCGTTTCGTGGCATCATTGAAGCGCACGGACTTGCGCTGGCGCGGGTCGAGCAATCAGAGGGTTCACTTCCTGTCGGACCGTTACGCTGCAGAGGCCGAGGGCGATGGTGCAGCCGTTGAAGTGACATTGGATGGGCGAGGAGGTGTTCGAGTCACCGGCTTCCCGACCTCTGAACTCTTGGTTCAGATCATCGGTCGCAAGGTGAGGTGAGGCGCTTGCCCCGGCAAGCACCGGTCCCCCTCGCGCGGGTCGAAGCTGCCGCTCCCAGCCGGCCGGATCGCGGCGCCCCTGCGGTCGGCGCGGTCACCCTGGCCCGTCGCCGCGGACGCCCGCGCCCGTACCGCCGCTTGACCGGATGACCCAGCGACCTCTTCGCGTCCCGCGAGATCTGTTCCCGGTGTTGACCGGATGGCCCCGCGACTACTTCGTAGCCCACGAGATCCGTACCGTTTTGACCGGACACGGTGGAAAGACCGCGGTTTGGAGCGTGGAAACGCGGGTGAGTGCGAGGGCTTGCCAACGCGGGCCGAAGCGTGTAAAATGCTTGAAATCAAGTGGTTTCTGGCCCAATCGCAGGGCGTCCCGGCCTGGCTTCGGGACGAAAAGGTCGTAGGTTCAAATCCTATCACCCCGATTGACGATTGAAACGCCCGCGAGTGATGCTTGCGGGCGTTGTCGTAGGGACTCCTTGTCCATCCATCGCTGAACAACCACAGACGGGAATGTTCACCGCTTCCTTTCATCGCGACATTGACGATCCATGGCGCCGCATGGAGCCGATTCGGATCGGTCCGATGTCACGATGGATGCGCGAACCTGACGGATACGTGACCATCGCACAGGACTCGCAGCCTGTCGCCCGGATCGACGCGTATGCCGAGTGCGAAGGCGCTTTTCTGGAACTGATCGTCTGGCGCGCCACCGTTGTGTTTGGCTGGAGTGACGTGGTGCATCTGGTCGATCCGGTGGCACGGCGGAATCAAAGCGTGGCTTGTGACGGCTACTTCGGCCATTTGTACCCGCTTGACTCTCAGCTCTTGATCGCATCGGCGTCGGAGCTGATCTGCATCAGCGCTGAATGGAAAGAAATCTGGCGCCGCGGCAACCTTGGCGTGGACGGGGTGGTCGTCAATAGCGTGTCGGACGGCACAATCGAAGGAAGCGGAGAGTGGGATCCGCCTGGCGGTTGGCGACCCTTTCGATTGGACTCGGAGACGGGCGATTACCCCGTTGATGCGGGCTAGGGCTGTCGATCTCGCCCAGCGAGTGTCACCCCGACTTTGCAGACTTGATGGCCTTGGCACGTGCCAGGGCCATCTTCATTCATGGGACGTGCAACCACGTACCATCACGCCGAGTTTGGCTCGCAGAACGCCCGCGGGTCGTCGACCTTCGGGCGTTGTCGTTTTGGTGTTTGTGAGCCCCTCGACTGAGCCTCTGGGCACGCACACTGGCGTTGCCCTTGTCAGAGGGGCCGGGTTCCGTACGTCAAGAATCTATTGAAATCGTGAGGTCCTGCCCGCCGCGGCGTCGCTTGACGGCCGGAGATCGGGCTTGCCTGGCCATTGTGTGGTCCGAGCGGGCTTGGAGTCGTTCTTAAGAGTGGAGCAGTGCTATGCGTATGCGAGCGGGCCTTTCGCCCATCTGTGTCGTTCGTCTGACCCCCGTCATGTGCCTCGCGGCTGCTGCCGGATTGATGACGTTGGTCTCGGGCGCTTCTGCCCAATCCATCACGAGCATCGGCATGCCGCCGGGCGGTTCATTCTCCATTGCGAACGCCGTGAGTGCCGATGGTTCCACGGTCGCTGCCACCGTTGATATGACGAGTGCCTATCGCTGGACGTCGTCTGGGCTGGTCGGCATCGGCCTGCTTCCCGGTGCCTACGCGACCTCGGCGGACGACATCAGTTCCGACGGGTCGGTGATTGTCGGCAGCGTGTTTTTCGATTCTCCGGAAGAGACTGTCCGTGCTCATCGTTGGACAGCCTCGGGCGGTCTGCAGAACCTGGGTTTGCCTTCCTCTGGCGTGGCTTCGGTTGGCTCGGGCGTCAGCGGCGACGGCAACGTTGTGACGGGATACTCGTTCGACGCTGACTTCAACATCACGGCGTTCCGCTGGACCAGCGGAGGGGGCATGCAGTCCATCGGCACGCTTCCGGGCGGGATAAGTTCCGAGGGACGCAAAGTCAGCCGCGATGGCAGCACGATCATCGGAATCGCGGGCACGCCCCAGGGCGACCGCGCCATCACATGGACCGAGTCCGGCGGCATGCAGAGCCTGAGCCTGCTCTCACCCGGCGATAGCGGGTCGAGCGCGTGGGGAGTGAACGCCAACGGCACCGTCGTCGCGGGTTCCAGCGGCAGCACCGCGGTCATCTGGACCAACGGCGTGGTCCAGGACATCGGCATGCTCCCCGGCGCTACAAATGCCATCGCCTACACGCTGAGCGACGACGGCGCGCTCGTCGGCGGCTACAGCTTCTTTGGCTTCGAAGCGACGGCCACGCTCTGGTCGCAGACGCTGGGCACTGTCGATCTCAATGCTTATCTCCCGACGATCGGCGTTGACCTCACCGGCTGGGAGCTTGACTACACGCGTGACATCTCCGCCGACGGCACCACCATCGTCGGCGACGGTCTATTCAACGGCGAGCTCCGCAGCTGGGTCGTCACGATCCCATCACCAAGCTCGGTCGCGCTCCTCGGCCTTGGCGGACTGATGGCTGCGCGTCGTCGCCGCTGAGTTGGCATCGAGTCCTCGCTTCGGTCCTTCCGCTGGGCACCCGTGCTCAGCACAAGCGCGGGTTCATCAAGATCTGCCGCACATGTGGATCCTCCAACCCATCTGCGACCCCGGCGGTCAACACGCTGGGGTCGCTTTCGATCAGCGGTCTGCGGTCTCGTCGTTGCATGACGTGACTTCGATACACTTCACGCCATGGTTTCGCACGACTCCTCACCCGACCCGGGCCCCTCATCACCGACACCCCCCGCATCCCCCCAGGCGGACGCGACCATCCTGATGGTCGCGGCGGCGAACGGGGACAAGGACGCGGCAGAGCGGTTGCTGCCGCTGGTGTACGAGCAGCTGCGCAAGGCCGCGCAGATCAGTATGCAGAACGAACGCACCGGGCACACGCTCACGGCGACGGCGTTGGTTCACGAGGCGTACTTGAAACTGGCCGGGGCGCGTGAGGTGCCCTGGGCGGGGCGCGGGCACTTCTACGCTGCGGCGGCGGAAGCGATGCGGCAGATCCTGCTCGATCACGCCAAGGGACGCATGCGGCTGAAGCGTGGGGGAGTGCCTGATGGAGAAGGTGGGCGGGTTCAGCGTGTCAGCGACTTCGAGGATGTCGCCGGGCTGTCGCAGCGGGAGCCCGAAGAAATCGTGAGGTTCGACGAACTGGTTGGTCGCTTGGAGGCTGAGTCCCCGGACGGCGCGGCCGTCGTGCGGCTGCGGTTCTTCGCGGGGCTCAGCGTCGAGCAGACGGCCCAGGTGCTTGGGCTCTCGGCGAGCACGGTGGATCGGCGCTGGGCGTTCGCGCGGGCGTGGTTGTTTCAACGCCTGGGCAAGCAGACGTGAAGGAATGACATCATGGCCGGGAAGGTGCAGGAGATCTTCGAGCACGTGATCGACATCGACGGGGCTCAGCGCGCGGTGTATCTCGCAAGCGCGTGCGGCGACGATGCGGCGTTGCGGGCGGAAGTCGAGGGGTTGCTTCGTGCGCACGAGGGCGCGGCGAAGTTCTTGGCCTCTCCCACGGCGGAAGGAGGCTTGGCTTCCAAGTCTGCATCAGCGGCGACCATCGCTGCGCCGCCGCTCGAAGGTCCCGGGACGCGGATCGGGCCGTACAAGATTCTGCAGGCCATCGGCGAGGGCGGCTTCGGCTCGGTCTTCATGGCCGCGCAGGAGAAGCCGGTCTCGCGCAAGGTCGCGCTCAAGATCATCAAACTCGGCATGGACACGCGGCAGGTGGTTGCCCGCTTCGAGCAGGAACGGCAGGCGCTGGCGATGATGGACCACCCCAACATCGCGAAGGTGCTTGATGCCGGCGCGACCGAGACCGGGCGGCCGTTCTTCGTGATGGAACTTGTCAAGGGCGATCCGATCGTTGAGTACGCCGACAAGAACAACCTCTCCATCGAGGATCGACTGGAGCTCGTTGCGCAGGTGTGTAGCGCCGTGCAGCACGCGCACACCAAGGGCATCATCCACCGCGACATCAAGCCATCGAACATTCTCGTGAGCACGCAGGACGGCAGGCCGCACACGAAAGTGATCGACTTTGGCATCGGCAAAGCGACGGCGAGCAAGTTGACGGATAAGACGCTCTTCACGGAGCACAAGTCGCTCATCGGCACGCCCGAGTACATGAGCCCCGAACAGGCCGGGGGCAACCTCGACATCGACACACGGACGGATGTGTACTCGCTGGGCGTGCTGCTGTATGAACTGCTCACGGGCACCACGCCCTTCAGCGGCAAGGAACTCCGTTCCGCTGCGTATGCCGAGATCCAGCGGATCATCCGCGAGGTCGACCCCCCGAAGCCCAGCACGCGGATCAGCCACAACACGGACACGATCGACAGCGTTGCCGCCAGGCGGCACACCGAGCCCAGGCGGCTGGGCACGCTCGTGCGTGGTGAACTGGACTGGATCGTGATGAAGGCACTGGAAAAGGACCGCCAACGCCGCTATGAGACCGCCAGCGGTTTGATGATGGATATCAAGCGATACCTCAGCGACGAGGCGGTTCTGGCGGCGCCGCCGAGCCACGCCTACCGCTTCAAGAAGTTCGTCACGAGGAACAAGGGCGCGGTGCTGGCGGGCGGTGCCGTGGCAGCGACGCTGATCCTGGGGCTTGCTGGCACAGCGTGGCAGGCGAGGGTGGCCAACGGGCAGCGCGATGCGGCAGTCGGGCGCAGATCTCGGAAGCCGAGCAACGCAAGGCGGCCGATGCTGCGCGGGCCGAGGCGGTGATGCAGGAAGCAAAGGCCAAAGCACAAGAGGCCGAAGCCATCAAGCAAGCATCGGAAGCAAGGATCCAGGCAGCCGAGGCGAAGAAGCAGGCCGAGATCGCCGACGCGGTGGCGACGTTTCAGACCGAAATGCTGGCGGCGGTGGATCCGAACCAACTGCCCAAGGACCCGGTGACCAACCAGCCGATGAAGGATGCCGTGACGGTGCTGCAGATGCTGCAGGCGGCGGTGAGGGTGCTCGATGAGGGCGACAGCGCCCTCAAGGACCAGCCGCTTGTGGAGGCCCGCGTGCGGAACACCATCGGCACGACGTTGTACGAGCTCGCTCGCTACGACGAAGCCGAGCCCAACCTGCGGAAGTCGGTAGCGCTCCGCCGGGCATCTCTCCCCGCAGGGCATCCGGACATCGCGGCGGGCCTGCTGAGTCTGGTGTGGCTCCTGCAAGAGCAGCATCACTACGCCGAGGCCGAGTCGCTTGCCCGCGAATCACTGGCGATCTGCCGTGCCGCGTTTCCTGCTGAGCATCCGGGCATCGCGGCCACCCTCAACAATGTGGCGCTGCTGCTGCAGGACCAGAACAAACTCGATGAGGCCGAGCCGCTCTTCCGCGAAGTGTTGGCGATCAGACGAGCCGTTCACCCAGCCGGGGACCCGCAAATCGCTCGCGCCCTTGACAACCTCGCGAAACTCCTGCAGATGCAAAGGAAGATCGACGAGGCCGAACCGCTCCAGCGCGAAGCGTTGGCGATCCGCCGCGCGGCGTTCTCCGTGGGGCATCCGGAGGTCGGCATGGGCCTCCACAACCTCGCGCTGATCCTGTTCGATCAGACCAAGTTCGCGGAGGCCGAGTCGCTCTTCCGCGAATCGATGGCGATTTATCGTGCCAGCCTCCCTGCCGGGCACCTGAAGATCTCCGATTGTGTGAACAACCTCGCGTTGGTACTGCAGGTCCAAAGCAAGTTCGCCGAGGCCGAACCTCTGTTCCGCGAGGCGATGGCGATCCGCCGAGCGGCGCTTCCCGCTCGGCATCCGGACATCGCCGTGACCCTGAGCAACCTTGCGTCGCTCCTGCAGATCCAGAACAGAATCACCGAGGCGGAGCCTCTCCGCCGTGAAGCGGTCGAGATATGGCGGGCCGCCCTGCCCGCTCGGCACCCGAACATCGTCTCCGGCCTGAACAACCTGGCGTTGGTGCTGCAGACCCTGAACAAGTCGGATGAGGCCGAGGCGTTGTACCGCGAAGCGATGGCGATCGATCGCGCATCCAACCCCGCGGGGCACCCGGACATGGCCAACGCCATGAGCCACTTGGCGAGGCTCTTGCAGGACCAGAACAGACTCAACGAGGCCGAACCGTTCCTCCGCGAAGTGCTGGAGATCCGTCGCAGGGATTACCCCTCTGGGCACCTGTTCATCGCCACCAGCCTCAGCAACCTGGCACGCGTGCAGCACGGGCTTGGTAGGACCGCCGAAGCGAGAGCATGCTGGGACGAGGCCATCGCCATCGTGCGCCAGAGTTCTCCCGACGGTTCACCGGACCTCGCCCGCGTGCTCTGGCGGTCGGGCACGGCTCGGCTTGAGAACAAGGACCTCTCAGCCGCCCTTGCGGAACTCGAGGAGGCCGTAACGATGGCCGAGAAAGTGCTACCCGCGGACCACGCACACCTGAAGGAGTATCGGGAGACGCTGACGAGGTGTATGGCGGCGATGGCGAAGTAGGACAAGCCAGGCGGTCTTCGCGGAGCTCGATCTGGCTCAGAATACTTGTGCGAGGTTCGCGGATGGAGAGATGCCTGCGCGGGTACGGAAAGCGATTCTGAAAGCAACTTGCCTCAGGGCGCTGTGGCGCATGCCCATCCCATCGCCGCGGCTACATCCGTCTCGGCGACGCCAACCTACTGCTTGAAGTCGGTGTCCTCCAGAGAGGGCAGCGTGTCGCCCGCCTTGAAGCGGTCGCCCTGATCGGCGGCGAACTTGATGCTAAGCCCTGCCACTCGGGCCGACGATCGCGCTCACGCGGGCTTCGTGGCTGTGATGAGCACTGCGGGCATAGGCAGGAGGTATCGCGGATCGGTGTGGTGCGGGATGCGGTGGGCGGTGACCCTTTGACTCATGTGATCGCGGATGGCATCCAACGCTGCGGGTGTCTGGGCCTTGAGCAGGCCCGACGTGCGGACACCCGCTTCCAGCATGATTTGGAAGAGAGCATCGGGCTCCGCAAGCGAGAGCGTAATGGGCAGCGCCCTGAATCCGACGTCGGCAAACCCCACATCGCCAAGCACGCGCAGGGCCTCGTGAGAATCCGCGAATCGGAACATCGGCGGGCCGGGCGGCACTCCGATGTTGACGATGCCATGCTTCTCGACTGCCTCCAGCACGATGGCAAAGGGCACCGTCTTTGGCGGTGGTTCCCACACCGTGAACGCCAGGCGTCCACCGGGACGCAGCACTCGGAAGCACTCCGCGAGGGCCCGATCTGGATTCGCCAAGTGGAGCACGCCAAAGTTCATCATGACCGCGTCAAACTCTGCATCAAGCAGGGCAAGCTTCTCGGCATCACCTTCCTTGAACTCGACGCCCGGCCACTTACGCTGTGCCAGCGCGACCATCTCGGCGGCGAAGTCCACGCCAAGCACACGTGCCCCACGGCCCGCGGCCGCGGCGGTCGCGTCGCCCGGCCCGCACGCGACATCGAGCAGCCGTACGCCCGGACCAGTTCCGAGGGCATCCAGCATGGGCGCGATCGACTGACCGGTGGCACCGACGAACGCGGCATCGTACCGCTCGGCAACGGCCCGCCAGCCGCGGTGCTCGAAGTGCTTGAAGGGTTGGAACGCGGCCTCGGCGGTGTCGGACATCACGGCATCGTAAGCTATCGGCGGTTCACCCGCGGATCCGGCATCGTGGACCCGCGCAGGTGGCGTGATTCCGGCATCAGAGTGGGAGTGCATGGATGGGTAGAGGCGGCGGGGTCGGGCGAGGTTCCCAGCGTGCTTCAACTAAACGCACATGTCGGTCCGCACGATGCACCGTCGGTCGATCACGGACGCTGCCTTTGGCTCGCTCCCGTCGTCTGGGCTCATTTGGCGGCGTCGGTATTTTTGCTTGGAAGGTTGGCGCTGGTGCTTGCCGAGGGCGGCACCTCGACCCAGAACCAGCCGCGGAGGTCGCCCTCTTTGAAGCCGGTCGCTTGGTCCTTCGGATACTTGGCGGCGTGTGCGGCTGTGACCACCGGGTCGATCGTGTCGGGGCTGCCGTGGAAGGCCAGACAGTTGGCGGCGAGTGTGATCGGAAGCGTGACGCCGAGAGAGCCGCCGGTGTTGGCGGACAGGCGCTGCTCTCCGGGTTGATCATTGCGCGGACCGACTGCCCACGACGGCGCGGCGTTCGCCGGTTCGCGGAGTTTCGCGCTGGTCCGACCGATCATGACCCCGAGCGATCAGGAGCGAGCGCGTGCGGTACCGGACGACGCGCCGACGAGCAACGCGCTGAGGGCGCAGACGCCGACGATCGACCAGAGGGTGATGAGCAGATAGGTCTGATCGTGGTCCGGACTGGAGCGCTCATCGAAGAAGGCCTTGCGGACGGCGCGATCCGAGGCCGCGCGCGGGGCGAGGGTCGGATCGGCCGCGGTGGCTGCCTGCCACGCCGTGTTGGCCTCGGGCCAGTTGCCCATCTTGCCGGTGCGCATGACGGCGGGGAACGCCACCAGCCCGGCGAAGGCCAGGCAGACGGCCACACCGGCCCATCGGACCCACGCCGCCTGCCGGACCAGGCTGATGACGCCCAGCACGACGAAGATGATGGCGATGAACGACGGGATGATGACCGCGGTCATCTTGTTGGCCTCGGGCGGCGCGGAGAAGAAGGCAAAACCGCCGGCGGCGAGGATGAGCGGAGCCGCAACGAACAGGACCATGTGTGGCTTCATGCAGGATGGTAGGGCGGGAGCCGCGCGGGGCGGGGCCGCGACAGAACCAACTATCTGGGCGCGACCTTGCACGTCGAGATCTTCAGGGGCATGTACGCCGGGCACATGCCCAGCCCGGCGGTGCCGAGCATGACGACGCCGACCACGGCGGCGACGATTCCCCACACCGCGCCCGCCATCACGCCCAGCGTGGTGAACGCGAGCACCATCGCGACGATGCCGACCAGAGCGCGGACGGCGCGATCAGCGGTTCCAGCGTTTGTGCAGTTGCCCATGGACGATGCTCCTTGCATGAGTGGAGGAGTCTAGAGGACACAATGACACGGCGACTGGCATGCGCCTCAGTGCGCGATCGGGTGGGCCGCGAAGTGCTCCAGCGCGGCGGCGACGATCGTGGTGTACGTGTACACCGGCCCGCCGCCCATCATGACCGCAACGCCCGCGGCGTCCATCACTTCCCTGGGAGTCGCCCCGGCCTTGAGGCACTTCTCGACATGCGTGAAGATGCACGGGTCGCAGCGGACGGCGATGCCGATGCCGAGGGCGATGAGCTCCTTGTGCTTGACGGCGAGCCCGCCGTCTGCGGCGGTGTCCTTCATCAGCCCCTGAAAGAACGGCCCAAAGGCCTTGCCGATGTCGCCGCCGCCGGGCGAGGCTTTCATCGCGTTCATCTTGGCGGGCCAGGATTCATAGAAATCGGTGGCGGATTGCTGCATGGTGCTGCTCCGGAAAGGGAAGGACAAGGCGGTTGGTGGCGCGGCGAGGAACCGGGCCGAAGGCGACGACTTCCACGCCGCGGCCACTCTTGAGAGGCGTGCCGAGGGGGAAGGGTTCCCGGGTGACGGAAGATTGTCCGACGTCTGGCGCGTGCGCCGGGCCGATTGTCGCGTGTGACGACTCAGGCGTCGCGTCGCGCACGTGGCCTACGGGCTGGCGCAGCCGATAGCGGTGGATCCCGAGTTGGTCCGCGGAGGCCTGCCCTTCGCTCACCCGCACGAGCCGGTCGTGCAACTCGCTCCGCTCTTGGCTGCCTTGTTCCACGGCATCCATCCGATCACCGTCGCGAGCGCGCACGTGCCGCTCGCGCCGGCGAAGGTGAGCCCCGCGCCGAAGAAGGCGGGGATGCCGACGAAGCGTGGATCGACGAACCAGGCCAGCGAGGACCCGGCGAGCACGCACAGGCCGATGACCAGTTGCACCTGGCGCATCACGCTGATGCCCGAAATCTTGGTGTTGAGTTCGACGGGGAGGTTGTCCTTCTTCCACGCTTCGATGCCGCCCGCGAGGGTGAAGACCGGCAGGCTCGAGGCCGCGAGCGGCGCCGCGAGGCGGCAGGCGTCGGCGGAGCGGCGGCCGCTCTTGCACTGCATCACGATCCGCTGACCCGGCTTGGCCTTCGATATTGCCTGCGCGGGGTCGAAGCGCGAGAGCGGGAGGAGCGTCGCGCCGGCGATGTGCTCGCGGGCGAACTCGTCGGGCTCGCGCACGTCGATGAGGACGGCCTCGCCGCTGCGCAGCCACTGGAGGAGCTGCGCGGGCGTGGCCTCTTGGAACGGCGCGGTCGTGGAAGGCGCGGAGGTGGGCGTCGTGGTGCTGGTCTGGCCGTTGCTTGCGTTTGCGTTCATTGGTGGTTCCTTGCGAGCGCCGCACGGCGTGAAGCCGGGCGGCGAGGGTGACAGATCGGAGTGGACGTTCTTTAGAGGCGAGACAGCGGCTCAAGGTTCCCGGTCGGGGCCAACGCGTGAAGACGCGACGGGGGCGACGGGCGCGGCCGGGCCGAAGACGCCCGGCATCACGCGCGGGGCCTGCCGGACCAGGATGTACCCGGCCATGATGACGAGAAACACGGCGAAGATCCGCTTGAGCGTGTTCTGGTTGATCCGGCCCGCCAAGGCGTTGCCAATCAGGCTGCCCGCGATGCCGATGGCGGTGAAGACGCCGATGATGTTCCAATCGACGTGCAGGGCCACGCCGGTGGGCCCGGTCTGATCGCCCAGCATCGAGAGGTACTTGAGAAAGCCCGTTGTGGAGTTGACGGCGATGATCGCCAGACTGGTGCCGATCGCGGTGGGCATGGGGAGTTTGCGCAGCAGCACGAGCACGGGAACGATGAGGAACCCGCCGCCGACGCCGACGAGGCCCGTGGCGAGTCCGAGGCCGATGCCCTGCAGCGCGATGACCCAGAGCGGGCCGCGCGATGGGATTGCGGGCGAGTTGGACGAGTCGGTGGAGGAAGCAGGCGGCGCGGGGGGCGACCTGAACATGAGCGTCGCCGCCGTCAGCATGAGCGCGGCGAGCAGAACCAGTTGTACCGCGCCGGGGATGAACTTGGCCGCGTGAGCACCTGCGTAGGTCCCGACGATGCCGGGCACGGCCAAGAACGCGGCGCTGCGAAAGTCCACCCGCTTCTGCATCGCGGCCCGGATGACCCCGGCCACGGCGACCGCGCCGACAATTGCCAGCGATTCCGCGATCGCACTCTTCTCGTCGTGCCCGACGAGATAGACCAAGATCGGCACAGTCAGGATCGCCCCGCCGGAGCCGAGAAGCCCCAGCGAAAGCCCGACCGCCGCGGCTCCGATCCACGCCCAGATCATGCGCTCACCCCTCTTGCAGCAGCCCGCTGACCAGCGAGTGGCACAAGCGTCGGGGCCTTGTGCGGACTCGGGGGCGTGGGTTGTGCCATCACACGCTCGTGAGGCCGCGGTTCAGTGCTCAACCGGCACCTTGGCCGCTTCCCAAGCGAGCATCCCACCTGCGAGATTGGTGACGTCGTAGCCACAGCGTTGCAGGAGCGAGCAGGCCCGCGCCGACCGCGCCCCGCTGCGGCAGTTGACAAGGATGGGGCGGTCCTTGGGCACCTCGGCCAGGCGAGAGAGCAGCCGCGTATGCGCGATGTTGGTTGCTCCACCGATGTGCCCCTCGGCGAACTCGGTCTTGCGGCGTACGTCGAGCACGAAGGGTTTGGTCGTGTCGAGCAGGACACGGGCGTCGCTCACAGTGATCTCCGCGGTCGGCACGAGTCGCCCGCCTGCCGCCAAGAACTGATCGAGCTTGCTCGCGTCGTACCAGCCGCAGAACGTGTCGAGTCCCACGCGGATCAGGTCTCGCACGGCCTCGTCCACGCGCGACGGCTCGATGATGAGGTGGATCACATCGTGTTCGTCGATCAGCGAGCCCGCATCGGTGTTGAACGTGTTGTTCAGCGGCAGGTGCAAAGCCCCCGGAAGATGGCCCTGCTTGAACGCTGCCCACGTGCGGGTATCAATGACCATCGCCTTCTTCTCGACGACCTGCTTCAGGTCGTCCACCGACAACTCGCGGGGTGTTGGAACTCCGCCAAGCACTTTCGGGCCCTTCTTGTTGTCTCGCTTCATGCGCGCGAAATAGAGCGGTGGCTCCGGCTGGGCGTCGAGGATGAAGTCAACGAACCCATTCTCGGTCTTGGCTGCCAGCACCGAGGGGTTGAACATCTTCTCGTAGCCAACCGTGCTCTGCGGCACCGCGCCAAGCGCCTTGCCGCACGCGCTGCCCGCGCCGTGCGCGGGCCACACCTGCAAGTAATCGGGCCAAGCCATGAACTTCCGCACGGTCTGATAGAGCCGATGGGCCGATGGGTCGGCCTTGCCTGCAAACCCCGCGGCGGACTCCAGCAGGTCGGGCCTTCCGAGATCACCGACGAACACGAAGTCGCCCGTCGCCACGCCCATGGGCTTGTCCGCGCCGCCGCCACGATCGGTCACCATGAAGCAGAGGTGCTCGGGGGTATGCCCAGGCGTGTGGACGGCCTTGAACTCGATGTTGCCGACCATGAACGTATCGCCATCCTTGAGCAGCCGGTAGTTGTACTCGCCGCGGCCCATCTTCTTGTCAAGCCACTGGTACTTCCAGTCGGCATCGCCCTCATCGGACACGTACACCATCGCCCCCTTCTCGGCCAGTTCGCGACCGCCCGAGATGAAGTCGGCGTGGATGTGCGTCTCGGCCACGGCGACGATTCGCAGGCCATTGGCCGCCGCGATCTGTTCGTAGCGGTCCACATCGCGCTCAGGGTCGATGACGATCGCCTCGCCGGTGCGTTGGCACCCGATGAGATACGCGGCCTCGGCCAGTTTGTCGTCGTAGACCATTCGAAGGAACATGCGCGTTACTCCTGGGGAACAGACTCGCGGGTGGCGCTCGACGGGAGACTGCGGCACGCCCGCGATCCTTGAGAGGCTCCCTGTCGTGCGGGGGTTCCCACTGAACATGAATGGTCGCGATGGCCGCTCGCCCCGCGGCTGGATGGCCTCGTGCGTCTGCTCAATCAACAGAAACCGCCTTGGCGCTCAGCAAACGGCGTACTCCTGAGTCCTACGCCCTAACACACTCCAACAAGAGTTCTGGTGGTGTACTGTCACCCCGACTTGTTTCAGATTAGAGCCCTTCGACGAGCACGTCGAAGGGCCTTTCGTTCTGGGGACGGGAGTTGCGAGTCCAAACGCTCGCGGAGAATCCTACAAGAATGAGGCTTGGGGGTGGGCGGGCGGCGGGGGTTGAACCAGCTGCCCTCCCGGCACTCAAATCTGTTGCCTGAAGGACCGGCCGACAATCTGCGTGCCTAGATCAATCCATCATCAACCGCTCGGAGGACCGCGCGGGTGCGATCCCGCACATTGAGCTTCTCGAGTACTGCGGACACATGATTCTTGATGGTGCCCTCCGAGAGATTGAGTGCGGAACCGATCTCGCGGTTGGTGAAACCTCCGGCGAGCATTCGCAGGACCTCCAACTCGCGGTCGGTGAGGTGGACATTCGCGCGGTGTTTCGCGGCGGCGTCATCTCCTCGGCGCATTTCGCGGATTGTCTGGCTTACCCGGGTTGTGAGGGCGGGGCGAACCAGCGTTCCGCCCGCGGCGACCTGACGAATGCCGCTGAGCAGCGATTCAAAGGTGACGTCCTTGAGCATGAAGCCGCGGGAGCCGAGTGCGGCGGCTTGGAGCAACGCCTGGTCGTCATCAAACGTGGTCAGGATGATCACCCGACTCGTCAGTGCTTTCGCTCGGAACTCGCGCAGCAACTCGACACCATCGAACTCCGGCATGCGCAGGTCCATGAGGATCACGTCCGGCCGATGCGTCGCAGCGAGGCGGATGGCTTCCTCACCCCCCGCCGAGTCGAATGTGATGCGGATGCCCGGGGCATGGGACAGGAGCGCGACAAGCTCTTGGCGCACGAGGGACTGATCATCGACGATGCCGACAGAGATCATGGCCCTACCTCGGACGTTTCCGAAACCGGGAAGCGCACACGCACGCGCGTGCCGCGTCCGGGATGTTCAACCTGCAGCGCTCCACGAATCAAGCTCAGGCGCTCGCGAAGACCCTGAAGGCCCGTCCCCTCACGTATCGGCCCACCGGTGCCGTCGTCGCTGACGCAGAGCTCACCATCGCCCAGATGAACGACGATCTCCTCGGCGCGTGCGTGCTTGCGGGCATTGGTAACGAGTTCCTGCGCTGCGCGAAGCAGGGTCTCGGTGACGCTGCCGTCGAGCCTGAGACCACGAGCGAGCGTTTGCACGACAACCCGCGGCGGACCGTCATCTTCCCGCAGTGACTCCAACTCCGCTACAAGGTCAACTGGCACAGGTTCACGCAGGTCTGCGACGACCGCGCGAAGGTCGCCGAGCAAGAGCCGTGTGAGCGACGACGCGCGTTCGATGGTCCGTCGCGCCTGCTCGGGATCGGACCGCTCGGCAAGCTGGAGTTGGAGGCTCAGGGCCACCAAGTGATGCCCGAGCAGGTCGTGCAGATCGCGCGCGATGCGAAGGCGTTCCCCGTCGCGTGCCTGTGCCTCAAGGCTCTGCCGCGCTGCGGTCAGTTCGGCGAGCGTCTGCGCGAGCTGGAGTCGGACTGCCCGTTCTCGGACCAGCAGACGCTCCATCGTCAGCAAGACGAACGAGAAGACAAGAAACGCAACTCCTGCGACGATCGCGATCGACGTGGCCCAAGAAGCGAGATAGATGCCGAGGAGTGCCGCGTGCTGCACGAGAACCCAGGGCGTCGCGACTTTCGTGGGTAGGCGAGACAACTGGGACGCGACGACGACGAGCAGCGCACCGCCTGTGGCGACGCCGGGAATGACCGTGGGAATCAGCCAGTTGGCCCCAAGCGCGGCAAGTGTCTGGACCGCCAGTAACGCCGCAATGGCGTTCGTCGAGCGACGGGGAATGGCCCACCATGCGCACGCCGCAAACGCCACGGCGAACACAGCGTAGAGCGCCCACCATGCCGTGAGCCGGTAAGGATCAAATGCGTCAAAGCGAGTGAGGGTTGCCCAGAGATTCGGGGCCGCGGCCAGGGCCACGACGGCGACCGCGGCGTGCCAACCTCGCTCTTTGGGCGATGCCGTCGTGCGTTCCATGATCCGACTCTAGGCACAGATGCCCTGCCGCGTGTACGCCGACCCCTGCCGGAAGTCATGGGTGCGCACGTGACGAGCGGCACTTGGTGAAGGTGAACTCGCCTCGTATGTTGGTGTCAGTCACGAAAGGGAGTATCTCATGAATCACAGAACGCGTCGAAACACCACGGCACCGATCATCCTCGTTCCATTCGCCGCCGCACTCCTCGTCAGCATCTCCGGCTGCTCACGCGGGGCAGACGTGCCGGCGACCACGCCGGAATCTGGGCAGAGCCCGGCAGCCGCGGCCACGGCACCGGACGTCTCGGGCGACTCGCTGCCGCTTCGCGATGGCGTTCAGAGCCTGCTCAACCCGATCAACTCCTGCGTTGAAGTTCGCTCAAGCAATGACGTCTTCACGGCAAGCTACATTCGGTCGCGCGGCAAGGCCTTCGGCGTGGCGTACCTGCTCCCGCCCGAGATGCTGGCCAATCGCAAGTCGCTCACTGTCGCCATCACGACGAAGCCCGCCCTTCGCCCGCAACTGTGCCTGACCGACGCGAGTGGCAATGTCTGGACTGCGCCAGGCACGCGCGACGAAGCGACGGGAGAGATGCGATTCGACCTCTCACGGCTTCAGCCGGATCCGTTTCAGAACAATGGTCGGACACTGCCCGCGCACGCTGACTTGAAGTCGATGCGGATGTTCACGCTCCTTGACATCAGCGGGTTCATGGGCGGGGCCGAAGTGCCATGCGAGTGGACGATCGGGAGAATCGACGTAGTCAGCAGCCCCGGATCGTCCACGCAGGCGGCCTCGGCCTCGGACGCTGATGGAGGTGGGCGATGAAGCGATCGCGTCCTGTGATTGTCGCGTCTGTTGCCTGCGCGTGTGTGGCTGTGATCGTCTTCACCGTTGCGATGGCCTCCGCCCGTGACGACGCGAGAGCGCCAACGGCTGATCAGGTGCTCTCGTCCACGCTCGGCCAGAGCGCTCGTGAGCCAGCATCATCGAGCCGGAGTGAAGAGAACTCTACGGCCGTACACGAGGCTGCGTTCTTCGAGGCGCTGAATCAGCATCCACAGCAGCGCGAGTCGGCGCTTGCGTTGCTTCGGGCTCATGTGTCGCAACTTCCCGGTGATGCGAGGGCCACGCTCCTTCTCGGAGTCGGGCACCTCTGGGTCGCCGCGGAGAATCCGCCCGATCGCGCGACGGTGTTTGAGCACCTCGTGCTCGCCCGTCATTTCCTGCAACGCGCCGCACGACTGAATCCTGCCGACGATCGCATCCCGACATGGCTGCTCAGCGTTGAGATATCGCTCGCTCAGGCGGAAGGTCGTACAGAGGATATCGTCGCAGCGATCGCTCAACTGCGAACCCAGGCAGAGCGAGACCCGTGCTTTCACAGCGTCGCGTTCGCGATCAATGTGTGGGAACAACCGCGCGATGCCGACGAACTCGCGCAAGCACAACGGTCGCTCGAGGCCGCCGCTGCTTGCACGACGGATGATCCGTCCGTGCGCAACATGGAACGCTGGCCGCACAACGTTGAGGGGTTCCTTGTCGGACTCAGTGACGTTGCGCTCAAGAGAGGCGACCGCAACCGCGCGCTGGCCGCGTTGGTCACTGTCGAAGCCTGGCCGGGTGCCGAGTCGTGGCCTCATCGCCGCGAGGCAGACCAACGCCGTCTCGACTTCGACGCCCGCGCCGCACTGTTCGCGGATGACGATCCCTCGAATGACCCGTCCTTCATCTTCGAGCGCGGCGGGCCGCTCTCGTGCGTCTCGTGCCATCAGGCCGCGGCCGTTCCGCAGTCAAGGCAGGTCAAACCTGTCTCTCCGACGTCTGACATCACGGACCGCGATACGCAACTGCCCGCGGAAGATCAGTGAGCGAGTGCAACCGAGACACGATCGCTGCCATGAGCGTCATGGCAGCCGGAGCGGGCGTTCTGTGAACCCAGAGAACCCATTTCAAGGAGAGCATTCATGTTGACCAAGTCATTTGCATCTGTGGCCACCATCGTGGTCGGAACCACCCTGAGTGCTTCAACTGCCTACGCGCAGTGGAGCGTGACCAACCTGCACCCCGCGGGTGCGACGATGTCGAACAGTTACGCATCGGGCGGCACTCAACAGGCGGGCGTCGTCGAAGTGAATGACGAGCGGCACGCGAGCCTCTGGAGCGGAACCGCGGCATCGTTCGTGGATCTCCACCCGGCGGGCGCACGCGAGTCTGCTGTGCTCGGGGCATCGAGTACGCATCAAGTCGGGTACGCCATCACCGGCGGCGTCAGCCGCGCGGGCATGTGGACAGGCACAGCGGCGTCGTGGACGGACCTGCACCCGGACGGCGCATCTCGATCTGCGCTGTGGGGTGTGCGGGGCGGGCAGCAAGTTGGCAGCGCAACCATCGACGGTGTTCGCCGGGCGGGCGTGTGGATGGGAACATCCGCGTCTTTCGTTGACCTCGCGCCTGCCGTTGCCTCGGACTCGGTCACCTACGCCACCAACGGCACGCATCAGATTGGCTATGCCGTCATCGCCGGGGCGAACCGGGCAAGCCTTTGGAGCGGCAGCGCAGCGTCATGGACGGATCTGAACCCGGTCGGCGCGACGCAATCTGTGGGAACGACGGCGAGCTCGACGCAGCAGGGTGGTTGGGCGGCGGTTGGTGGCGTGTTCCAAGCCAGTGTGTAGAGCGGCGATGCCGCTTCGTGGACAAGCCTGCATCCTGCCGGCGCGACGATCTCGGGGGTCTTCGGAATGAACGAGACGCATCAGGTTGGATATGCGCGGATCGGCAACGTTGACCGCGCGGGCATCTGGAGCGGCACGGCAGCCTTGTGGGAAGACCTCAGCCTTGCGCTTCCAACGGGGTTCACATCCAGCTACGCCCAAGGCATCTTCGACGACGGAACCACGGTCTATGTCACGGGCTACGGCTTCAACATCGGCACTGGCCGCGAGGAGGCGCTGCTGTGGACGCGACCAATCCCCGCGCCCGGTGCGGCGGTGGTGCTCGGGCTCGGCGCATTGATGGCATCGCGACGGCGGCGTGCCGTTGTCGCGCCAAGGTCGCATTCCGGGACGTGATCAAGCTGTGTCGAATCGAGTCGGATGCTCCCGCTGACGAGCCGCGGCACATCAGGGCCCCACACGCTCGCGTTCTCCAGTCGATCGTCTACTGGTCCGTTCTCAATGCGACCTGGCAGTGTGCTTCGCGACTCAGCAAGGACCACGTTTCTGGGCCCAAATGCGGGTTGCCTCGACAAACAGTTCAAACCGCGGCCTATCGCCCCGACTTTGCCAACCACGCCCGCGAGCGATGCTCGCGGGCGTTTGCGTTCCGGCTCGCAATCGCAAAGCGGCTCGCTTTAGGCTGGTTGGAGCGAATCGATAATCAGCGAATCGAGCCGCGGACCCGTGCTGCAACAACCCGGGGCAAGGAGTTTTACGATGGGAAAGAAGGTCTGTTCGGACGAGTTCGAGTGGAGTGCGCTCGAGCAGGCTTTCGTCCAGCGGTACACCACGTCCTCCGTTGCCAGCCGGTGTGGTGTCCACTACCAGACCGTCCGCGGCCGGGTCTAGGAGGTCAAGGCCGCGAGTGTCGTCCCAGCAGTGCACGCCGACAGACGCGCTTTCCACTCGCCGTCGGGAGCTTCGCGCGGGGAGTGCGGCTCTGGGCTGACCGTCTGCAACGAGCGTGCGTTGCCGATGGTCGAAGTCCGCATGGTCGGGGTTTAGATGCGCAGGGGATCGGCCTAGGCGCTCAGTAGGCGGCGTGTTCCGGACTCCCAGACCCTAACGCCCGCCAAGAGAAGTCCATTGGTGGACTGACAACCCGACTTGATTCAGAGCGAGGATTTCGGTGGGCACATCTAGGACCATTCCGTTGGGAGCTGAGCACTTGCCAGCCGTGGCCGCGAGTTCGGACAACTCTAGAATCGCGGCGGTAGATCGGCCATGGTGAGCCGAGTTCTGACAGGACGTGAGCCAGGTACTCGGCCTCCACGTGGACGCTCTTGTGGGCCACGCGCGCGGTTCCGCTCTGCCGTGCGTCGTGTTTGATTATCATGGGGCCATGTCCTCCGCACCTCCGCCACCCGAAGACGCCACGCTTTTGATGATCGCAGCCGCCGGCGGGGACAAGTCAGCCGCCGATCGACTGCTGCCGCTCGTCTATGAGCAGCTGCGCAAAGCCGCCCAGCTTGGGTTGGCGGGGGAGCGGGTGGGGCACACGCTCTCGGCGACGGCGCTCGTCCATGAGGTCTATCTGAAACTCGTGGGCCCACGCGAGGTGGCTTGGGCCAGTCGGGGCCATTTCTATGCCGCGGCGGCCGAGGCGATGCGACGGATTCTGATCGACTACGCGCGGGCCCGCGGTCGCCAGAAGCGTGGGCCCACTCCGGTGCCGCTGGAGAGTGCCGCGGTCCTGCTGAGTGTGGCCGATCTGGTCTCGGATGCACATGTGGACCAAATCGTGAGGCTGGAGGAGGCTGTCCGACGCTTGGAGTCGGAGGACCCCGATGTGGCTCAGGTTGTTCGGCTCCGGTTCTATGCCGGGTTGAGCGGCGAGGAGACGGCATCGGCCCTGGGCAAATCACCAGCCACGGTGGACCGTGATTGGGCGTGGGCTCGGGCATGGCTCTTCCGGCAACTGCGGCCGTCGGGCACGTAGGCGCCAGGCAGATGGAGGCGAGCATGAGCACCAATCGCGAACGAATGCGGGACATCTTCGATCAGGCGCGTCGTCTGCCCAAGACCGAGCGTGCGGCGTTCCTAAATGGCCTTGCCGCGGTCGATGCCTCGATGCGGGCGCAGATTGAGGACATGCTTGCTGCCATGGAAGAGGCGGGCCCATTCCTTTCCGAACCGACTCAGGGACACGGCGAGGCTGCGCCCGGGGCGGATTCGGCGGACGGGGTGACGATGGTCGCGCCGCTGCGTGAAGGCCCCGGCACGCGGATCGGGCCGTACAAAATCCTGCAACTGATCGGTGAGGGCGGCTTTGGCTCGGTGTTCATGGCCGAGCAGGAGAAGCCAGTGTCACGCAAAGTGGCGCTCAAGATCATCAAGCTGGGGATGGATACACGTCAGGTCGTGGCGCGATTCGAGCAGGAGCGGCAGGCGCTGGCGATGATGGATCATCCGAACATTGCGCGGGTGCTGGATGCGGGGGCGACTGAGACGGGAAGGCCGTTCTTCGTGATGGAACTGGTGAAGGGCGAACCGATCGCCGAGTACGCGGACAGGAACAACCTCAGCATCGAGGATCGCCTGGAGCTGTTCTCGCAGGTGTGCAACGCCGTGCAGCACGCGCACACGAAGGGGATCATCCACCGGGACATCAAGCCGAGCAACATTCTGGTTTCGACGCAGGACGGACGCCCGCACACGAAGGTCATTGACTTCGGAATCGCCAAAGCCACGGCGAGCAAGCTGACGGAGAAGACGCTCTTCACCGAGCACAAGGCGTTGATCGGCACGCCGGAGTACATGAGCCCGGAGCAGGCGGAGGGAAATCTCGACATCGACACGCGGACGGATGTGTACTCGCTGGGTGTCTTGCTGTATGAACTCCTCACCGGCACGACGCCGTTCACGGGCAAGGAGCTTCGCTCCGCCGCGTTCGGCGAACTCCAGCGCATCATCCGCGAGGTTGAGCCGCCCAAGCCCAGCACGCGAATCTCACAGAATGCCGACACCATCGCTGGCATCGCGGCCAAGCGGGACACCGAGCCCAAGCGGCTGGGCACCATCGTGCGCGGCGAGTTGGACTGGATCGTGATGAAGGCGCTCGAGAAGGACCGCCAGCGCCGCTACGAGACGGCCAACGGGCTGGCGATGGACGTTCGTCGGTACCTGAGCGGCGAGGCTGTATTGGCCGCGCCGCCGAGCACGTCGTACCGGTTCAAGAAGTTCGTCCGGCGGAATAGGGTGATGGTGACGGCTGGGGGTGCGGTGGCGGCGGCGCTGCTCATCGGAATGGTCGCGTTCGCGTGGCAGGCGGAGGTGGCGCGCGAGCAGCGGGACATTGCGGTGAAAGCCCAGCTGGCCGCGGACGCCGCACGGGCCGAGGCCGTCGCGCAACAGACCAGGGCGGAGCAGCAGGAAGCCGAGGCCAAGAAGCAGGCCGACATCGCCGAAGCGGTGGCGAAGTTCCAGACCGACATGCTCGCGGCGGTTGATCCGGCCAATCTGCCCAAGGATCCCAAGACCGGCGAACCGTTGAAGGACAGCTTGACGGTCGTGCAGGCGATCGAGGCCGCCGTCATCAGCCTTGATGCGGATGGCGGGGGCGAAGGAACGCTCAAGGACCAGCCGCTGGTGGAGGCGAGTGTGCGCGACACCATTGGAACCACGCTGCAGGGGCTCGGCCGCTACGCCGATGCCGAACGGAACCTGCGGAAATCGCTGGCGATCCGTCGTGCCGCCTTGCCTGCGGGGCACCCGGCCATCACCGATAGCTTGAACTACCTCGCGTCGATCCTGCAGGATCAGAGCAAGTCCGCTGAGGCCGAGTCGCTCGCGCGCGAAGCGCTGGAGGCCCGTCGCACGTCCCTGCCCGCGGGGCACCCGGACCTCGCCCTGGCCGTGGCCAACTTGTCGGCTCTTCTGCGTGCACAGAACAAGCTCGCCGAGGCCGAGCCACTTCAGCGCGAAGCACTGGCGATTCAACGCACGGCCCTCCCTGCCGGGCACCCGAGCATCGCTACCGGCCTGCACAATCTCGCGACGCTGTTGGTGGCGAAGAACAAGCTCGCCGAGGCTGAGCCGCTCCAGCGCGAAGCGCTGGCGATCCGTCGCGCGGCCCTGCCCGCCGGGCACCCGGATACTGCCCGGGCCCTGAACAACCTCGCGTACGTACTGCGTGAACAGAACAAGAGTGCCGAAGCCGAGCCGCTCTATCGCGAAGCTCTGGCGATCCGCCGCGCGACCCTCCCCGCCGGGCATCCGAACATTGCTCTTTCTCTGAACAACCTCGCGGCTCTTCTCGCGTCCCAGAACAAGCCCGCCGAGGCCGAGCCGCTGTATCGCGAAGCGGTGGCGATCAATCGCGCGTCCCTCCCTGCCGGGAACCCGGACATCGCGCTTGCACTGAACAACTTGGCGTTTCTCCTGCGGGATCAAAACAAGCTCGCCGAGGCCGAGCCGCTCTACCGCGAAGCGTTGGAAATCTACCGC